>QMVQ01000105.1 GCA_003661185.1 Candidatus Alkanophagales archaeon
CTCCAGAAATAATGCTCCGCCGGGGATTTGAACCCCGGTCTCGGGCTCGAGAGGCCCGAATGATTGGCCCGGCTACACCAGCGGAGCGCTCTGATACTACGTTCACCCCCCTCTTTTTAAGCTTTACTCTGAGGCGTGCTCGGCGGCGGACGCTGGACATGGTAACAAATTTATGTCATGCCGCTGGACTAAGAGACGGGGTTGAGGATGGTGAGAGTGAAGCTCATCACAGGTAGGACTATAGAGCAAGGTCAGAATCTCGAAAATAAGCTTTCTGAGGAGTACCAGAAGGTGGTTGCTGTCTGCGAGCTCAGTGAGGACGATATGAAGGCGGTGGGCGTCTCTGAAGGGAATAACGTTAAAGTGAAGACGCAGTTCGGCGAGGTCGTCGTGGTTGCAAAGAAGGCGGACGGCAACCCGCAGGGAATCGCGTTCATCCCGATGGGACCTTGGGCGAACGCTGTTGTCGGCGGCGACACGGGTGGCGTCGGCATGCCGCAGTTCAAAGGCATAGATGCCGAAATCGAGCGGACGAGCGAAAACGTTCCTTCTGTAAGGGAGCTTCTGAAGAGTTTGGGGGTGTGAGCGTGCCTACCGTGACAGATGTCGTCTGCCCGCTCTGCGGGTGTTTGTGCGATGATATTAGAGTGGAAGTCGAGGGCAACGCCGTGAAGAAAGTGCGGGGCGCCTGCGCCGTCGGGCGTGCGAAGATTCTCGGACACGGCAGGCTTAAAAGCCCGCTTCTCAGGGAGGGCGACGAGCTCAAGGAATGCTCTTACGAGGAAGCCATAAAGAGAGCAGCGGAAATCCTGGCGGCGGCAAGACGCCCGCTGCTCTACGGCTGGAGCTGCACGGTTTGCGAGACGCATAAGGTTGGCATTCTACTGGCTGAGGTTCTTGGCGGCGTCATCGACAACACGGCGTCGGTTTGCCACGGTCCGACCGTCCAAGCTGTTCAGGGAGTCGGACTCCCGACGTGCACGCTTGGCGAGGTGAAAAACCGAGCGGACCTCGTAATCTTCTGGGGTGCCAACCCTGTGGAGGCGCACGGCAACCACATGCGCCGCTATTCCTACCTCACAAAGGGCTGGTTCCGCCCCGAAGGCAAGAAAGACCGCAAACTCGTTGTCGTGGACGTTCGTGAGTCGAGGACTGCGAGGATGGCTGACATTTTCATCAGAGTGGAGCCGAACAAGGATTATTTAGTGCTTGCTGCTCTGAGAGCGATTGTCAATGGCTTTGCAGACGTCGTTCCCGAAAGTGTTGGCGGCGTCCCGAAGGAGAGGCTCGTGGAGCTTGCGGAGATGATGAAGACGGCGCAGTTCGGCATAATATTCTTTGGCATGGGGCTCACGCAGTCCCGCTACAAGCACAATAACATAGAACAGGCAATTTCCCTCGTCAGAGACTTGTATGCGTTCACGAAGTTCGCAATCATGCCGATGCGTGGGCACTACAACGTCACGGGCTTCAACCAAGTCTGCACCTGGCAGACAGGCTTTCCGTTCGCCGTGGATTTGGCAAGAGGCTACGCTTGGTATAATCCCGGGGAGACCGCCGCCAACGATGTGCTTTCGAGGAAGGAGTGCGACGCCGCTTTAATCGTTGCGTCGGACCCGGCTGCGCACTTCCCAGCAGAATGCGTCAAGCACCTCGCTAAAATCCCGCTTGTCGTGATAGACCCGTATCCGAGCCCTACGACGGAAATTGCGGACGTCGTCATCCCGTCGGCAGTCTGCGGCGTCGAAGCCGAAGGCACTGCATACCGCATGGACAAAGTGCCGCTACGCCTCAGGAAACTTGTAGAGACGGAGTTCCTGACCGATGAGGAGATTTTGGAGAGGCTTCTGGACGAGGTGTTGAAGATTAAGGGGTTGCAGTGAGGTGGTAGCATGGCGGAGCTTCTGATAAAAAACGGGATTGTTTTCGACCCGATTAACGGGGTCAAAGGCGAAAAGATGGACATCTGCATTAAGGACGGGAAGGTCGTGGAGTCTGTCTCGTCGGAGGCGAGGGTAATAGATGCGAGCGGTTGCATCGTGATGCCGGGCGGCGTGGACGCTCACACGCACGTAGCTGGCGGGAAAGTAAATGCGGGGCGTCTTCTCAGACCTGAAGACGGAAGGAAGGGGCTTGAGCCCAGGACGGGCGTCTGCCGGGCGTGTTCTGGCTACTCCGTGCCAAACACGTTTGCGACGGGCTACCGCTACGCAAAGATGGGCTACACGTTCTTAATGGAGCCGGCGATGCCGCCGCTGAAGGCGAGGCATATGCACGAGGAGTTAATGGATACGCCGATTGTGGACAAAGCTGGGATGCCGCTCCTCGACAACAACTGGATGACGCTGCAATATGCAAAGAGTGGCGATGTTGAGAAGCTCGCAGCTTATATCGCTTGGATGATAAATGCGACGAAGGGTTACGGCGTCAAAATCGTGAATCCGGGCGGCACTGAAGCTTGGGGCTGGCGGAAGAACTGTGGGCTTGAGGACCCGGTTCCTTACTTTGACGTCACGCCCGCTGAGATAATAAAGGCGTTGGCTGAGGCTAACGAGCGTCTTTCGCTACCGCATAGCATTCATCTACACGCAAACCGCCTTGGGCAGCCCGGAAACTACGAGACAACGCTCAAAACTTACGATTTAGTGAAGGGAACGAAACCGAGTCGGAAGCGACAGGTCATGCATGCGACGCACGTCCAATTCCACTCATACGGCGGGACGAACTGGGGGAATTTCGAGTCGAAGGCTGACGAGATTGCAAAATACGTGGACCAGCACGAGCACGTCACGATTGACTTGGGGGCGGTGATGTTGGGGGATACGACGACGATGACCGCCGACGGTCCGATGGAATACAATCTGTATTTGCTTACCGGTAGGAAATGGACGAACTGTGACGTCGAGCTTGAAACGGGCTCTGGTATCACACCGTTCTTGTATTCAGGGAAAGTGGCGGTGAACACTATACAGTGGGCAATCGGCATGGAGTTGGCGCTCCTCGTCAAAGACCCTTGGAAGGTCGTCCTGACGACTGACCACCCGAACGGCGGGCCCTTCATCACGTATCCGATTCTGATATCGCTGCTGATGAGCAGGAAGCGGCGGGAAGAGGTCATGAAGGAGGTGCATTCTGTGATAAACGAGCGTGCGCTGCTCCCAACGATTGAGCGAGAGCTTGACTGGTATGAGGTGGCGGTCATGACAAGGGGGACGCCTGCGAAGATTCTGGGGCTGCACGAGCATGGTAAGGGGCATTTAGGCGTCGGGGCGGATGCCGACGTTGCGATTTACGAAATTTCGCCTGAGGAGACCGACGCCGGTAAAATCCAGAAGGCATTGCTGAACGCAAAATACACTATTAAGGGTGGAGAGGTCGTCGTTAAGGACGGAGAGGTCGTCGCCGTTCCCGAAGGGCGAACGTTCTACGTGGACGTTCGTTATGAAGACGAAGCTGTCTGGAAGGAAATGCTGAGCGACCTCGAAAAAATGTTCAAGGAGTATTACACGGTGAGTCTTGCGAACTATCCGGTGCAGGACGACTACGTGCCGAAGCCATATGTGATAAAAGCGGGGGCTGCGGAGTGAGGTGGTGGTGCGGATGCAGACGATAACACTTGGGATTAAGGAGAAAGTGTTTGAAGGGGTCGCAAGGGTGCCGGTGGAGCTTGACGGCGTGACGCCGGACGCCCTCTGCGGGAAGAGTGCCGACGAAATCAAGGAGCTGAAGGTGTGGTGGGGGAACCGTCAGGAAAAACTTGGCGACCTGTTTGATGTGGGCGTTGAGGGCAGTGCCGAGAAGCCCGACGACGTTAAAATAGTCTGCAAGGGCGATTTTGCAAGCGTGAAGCGTGTCGGCGAGGGGATGAAAGCTGGCGAGATTATCGTTGAGAGCGATGTCGGCATGCATTGTGGCGCCATGATGAGTGGCGGTCGTATACTCGTCAAAGGCAACGCCGGCTGCTGGGCGGGTCGGGAAATGCGAGGCGGTGAACTAATAATAGAGGGCGACGCCGACGACTACCTCGGAGCCGCCTACCGAGGCGAGATGACAGGGATGACAGGCGGACGCATCGTAGTCAAGGGCAGCGCTGGTGACTACGTCGGCTACCTCTGCAGCGGTGGCGAAATCGTCATTGAGGGTGCTGTTGGCATTCTCGCAGGCCTCGGCATGAAAGGCGGACGCATCGTCATCGGCGGCGACGCAGAAGCGCCGGGCGGCGAAATGACCGGCGGCACGCTCGTCGTTAAGGGCAAAGTCGTGGACATGCTGCCATCGTTCCGCTTCGAGGGCGAGGAGGAAGTCGAGGGCGTAAAGCTGAAAAAATACGCCGGCGACCTCGCAATGGGTAAAAAGGCAAAAGGCGTCCTCTACGCCCCCTAATTTTTAACACAATTAATTTCCCCGAGATGGATAGTAGTACCGCTCGTCTGACGCTTAGCGTCGCTTTAACGTAAGCTGCCATAGGTCCTCAGGGACGTTTATGTTCGTAAACGTTTCAAGCTTTTCGTCCAACTCTCTTATCAGCCGCACGGGCACGAATTTCACATTTAAGAGGCGCAAGGGCACTCTAATGCTTTTATTTCCTTTAAGCATCAAGCGGCGAGCTTCCCTCGCCATAGCTCCCGTCTTGTAAACCGCATGTAAAGGCTCTATGTCGCCATTATCCCATTCAGGAACGACAGCATCCACCGCCAGCTCCTCCGCAAGCTCAAAAAGGAATTCTACAACCTCGGCTCTCACAAAAGGCATGTCGCAACCAAGAACCACCGAATACTCTGCAACTGTCGCCTCTAAACCCGCAAGGATGCCGGCTAACGGTCCGAAGTCCTTGAAGCTGTCAATTGCGATTTTAGCGTTGCAGATTTTTTCAACGGCTCTCGCTTGCGTTTCGTTCCGCACCGCCACCACAAGCTCGTCAACGACGCCATGAACGGCATCCGCCACCCGTTTTATCAAGGGCTTGCCCTCAAACTCCAAGAAACACTTTTCCTTGCGTAGTCTCGTGCTCCTGCCGCCTGCTAAGATGACTGCCGCCCTTCTTAATCTCGGTCCTGGCACGCTACCACCGTAGTTATATAAGTGGGAGCCACTAATCAGATTGCGATGACGAGCCGGAAGAAGGTGAGGTTCAAGAGGTATCTCTCAAACATGAAGAAGCTGGACGAGAGCTGGCGGCGTCCGAAGGGGCTGCACAACAAGCTTAGAGAGCACGTAGCGGCGAAGGGCCCGAGGGTGCAAGTGGGCTACGGGTCGCCGAAGATGGTGCGAGGGCTGCATCCTTGTGGGTTACAGGAGGCGCTCGTGCACAACGTCAAGGAGCTCGAGGCGCTCGACCCGCAAAGCGTAGCGGTGCGTGTCGCAAGCGGCGTCGGCAGGAAAAAACGGCTCGAAATAGAGGCAAGAGCGGCAGAGCTCGGATTTAAAGTCCTGAACCCCGTCGGCTGATGCGGTTATTTTAACGTGGGTGGAAATGGATGGGATATGGCTTTGCTCCTGACAAACTCATAAAGCATGCGCAGAAGCTGGATTTAGACCTTGAGTTGTATATGATTTCAAAAAAGGGCATTTTAATAAGTTTTGAGAATTCGAGAAGGATCGTAGGTGAAGATAAAGACGCCGGTGTGAGCATAAGGGTGGTGAAGGACAAAAGGCTCGGACATTACTCCTCTCCGCTTAATTCTAAGATTCGTGAGGAGCTCATGCTGGAAAAGGCTATCAAAATAGCAAACGTCGGGAATAAAACTGTAAAAAGACCACCTTTCACCTTTACAGACTCCGTAACCGAAGTATCAGGGCTCTACGACCCCATGGAGAACATAAAGCTCGAAGAAGGCATAGAGCTTTGCGAGGACTGCATGAAGGCTATGCGTAGCATATTAAGGGGAGGCGCTGGCGGCTTTCCAAGGAGGACAAGCAAGCTCTCGGTCTGCCTTTCCAGCGTCGTCGAGGACGTGACGGTAATAAACACTTACGGCATTGAGAAACACGAAAAATCCACTTATTATTCATTTCACGTGAACTGCGTGACTGAAGGCGGCAGGAGCAAAGAAAGTGCTGTGAAGCGCCGATTTTCCGATTTGGA
>QMVQ01000106.1 GCA_003661185.1 Candidatus Alkanophagales archaeon
AAAAAACAAAAATCAGTGGTGAAAAATGCCAAGAGAAAAACAACAGAGCTTATCTGATAAAGAAAAAGAGAAATTGCTTACTATTTTAGAAAAGGATGGGAGAGAAAAATGGTTTAAAAGATGGAAGGAACATATGGCAATTCCGAGCAATTTGGATGTTCTCTCAAAAGATAAGGATGAACAGGAGAAGATATTAAGATATTTGCTTTTGAGGGTTCTGATAAACCAACAAGCAAGATTTGAGAAGGTAAGAGAAATGTCTATTAGAATCTCAGAAGAATTCACAGATGTTTTGCTCTCAGAACCTTTTAAAATATCAGAAAGCGAGTTATTTAAAGTATTCAAAGATGTTGCGGGTGAGAAAGGTTCTTCATTATACCGAGTAGGAGCGTTGGGTGGAATAAAACCTATATCCTTGTTTTCATATCGTTTTAAGGCTTATGAAGGATTTATAAGATGGTTGAAAGAAAATAACTCAAACTTTATTGATATAGTTATAAAGCAATTACATAACAAAAAGCCGATAGAACTTTTTAATTTTCTTAATACTCATCCAGTGCTTGAATCTGGATGGGTTGGGAACGATCCAAAAGCTTGCAGAATGTTTGTTAATTGGGTGGTCTTTCTTTTTAATGAGATTTGGAAGCAGAAAGTAGCAAAAATGGAAGAAACGTTGATGATTGTTGATGGGCATGTTGGAAAAGTATTTTGTAGAACAGGTCTGCTGGAAGAAGTTTTGTATGAGAAGAAAAGACCTTATATTATTCAGGCAAGTAAATGCGACCATGGATAGAAGAAATTGTTTCAAGATTTGGGAAAATCCCGTTTTATGTTGACAATGGAGCATTTTATCTTTTTGAAGATGGATATTGTAGCGAGTTAGAGCTAAATTGTAAAGGATGTCCGGTAAATAAAGTCTGCAAGAAATATCTAAAATGGACTGCATATCAAATATGGGAGGAATAGAGATGCCCGCCACTTCCGATAACAGCGGACATACGGCTATGCTCCGCTCAAATTTCCCTCCGGGAAACTTCGTATGTCCGTAAAACGTTATACATAATTGGCAAGCGAGCAGGGTTTTATTCTCGTTGCTTGCAAGACCCTTCCGCACGGGAGGGGCAAGGGGAGGCGGGCGGTTAGATTAATATTCTGAGGACACAGAATATAACGACCCCGTAACAGTTGTAAGGCTGGACAGCTCATAGGGGCTGTGTGAGCCAGCCAGTGGGATAAGGCTCGTAAAGAGCAAACTCCCCACGAAGCTCCTTGCGTAAGCGAGGAGTAGTTCACCCTTCCTTCATGAAAAAGGGAAAACCGTGGGCAGACAACCCACAGCTACAAAAGCCTCGCAGGCAAGACTTGATTCCTCAGCAGCTCATCAAAAGACTCTTTTCGTCTTATGACTTCGGCTTTCCCGGCATTCACGAGAATTTCGGCGCATCTCGGTCTACCGTTGTATTGTGACGACATCGCAAAGCCGTAGGCGCCGGCGTTGAAGATTGCAATGATATCGCCGCGTTTGACTTCGGGGAGGGTGCGGTCTTTTGCGATGATGTCGCCACTCTCGCATATCGGACCGACGACCGTGTACGTTTCGGCAGGGGGCTCGTCCATCTTGTTCGCGACGACGACCTCGTGGTAAGCGTCGTAGAGCACTGGGCGGATCAGCAGATTAAAGCCCGCATCTATGGCGACGAAGCGTCTCGCTGCTTTTTTCACGGCGTTCACCCTCGCGACGAGGATCGTGGTGTTTCCGACGATGTAGCGTCCCGGCTCCAAGATGAGTTTCGGCAGCCGCCGCAGCTTCGCACTTTTGAACGCCGGTAATATCTGCGCTGCGAGGTCTTCGGGCGTCGGTGCGGGCTCGTCTTTTTTGTAGGGGATGCCGAGCCCGCCGCCGAGGTCCACGAACTCGAGCTCGATGCCACGCTCGCTCAGAGCCTCCACGAGCGCAATCATTTTCTCAGTAGTTTCTCTGAAAATGCTGACGTCGAGAATCTGCGAGCCTATGTGACAGTGGATGCCCTTAACTCGGACGCTGCCCGTCGCTTCCAATTTTTTTGCCTCTTTGTAAGCGTCAAGCACCTCCTCGTAGGGAATCCCGAACTTCGACTCTTTGAGCCCTGTTGCGATTTTCGGGTGCGTCTCCGGCGAAATATCCGGGTTCACCCGCATTGCAATCTCCACAGTCTTGCCAAGACTTCTCGCAACTTCAGAAAGCGCATAAAGCTCGTCGAAAGAGTCAACTGAGACCTTAACGCCTGAAAGCGCCGCAAGCTCTAGCTCCTCGTCGCTCTTGGAGTTCCCGTTGAACAAGATTTTGGATGCGGGGATGCCTGCAAGTCTCGCGAGGTAAAGCTCGCCGCCTGAAAAAACGTCAGCGCCAGCGCCTTCTTGGGCGAGTATTCTGAGGACTGCCAGGTTCCAGTTAGCTTTGACAGCGTAGTAAATTTCGGAAGCGACGGACGAAAACGCATCTCTGAACCTCCTAAAGTTCTCTCGCAGCCGCTGCTCGTCCGTGACGTAAAGAGGCGTGCCGAAACGCTCTGCAAGCCCGATGACGTCCACGCCGCCGAATATTAGATGCTTGCCCATGAACTTTTATTCTTGGAAAACCTACTTTTTGCTGACGATAGGTGGTGAGCGAGGCAAGATGGAGCAAAAGTATATACTGCCTGTGATTCCCGGAATAAGTATACAAGTAGTGAACGAGGTTTTAGAGAAGTTCGACGTGCAACTTGTTTATCTCGACGAGGACTACAGGGGCATGGCGTTTAGAGGCACCAAGGAAGAGCTTAAGCGTGTGAAGAGGTTTATCTACGAAAAGCAAAAGGAATACGTTAAGGAGCTTGAGAAGAAATATGGTGTTGGAAAGGACGCAGACAAGAAGTGGCGGGCGTGGGCTGAATACTACGATAAATACGTGCTCGGAAGAAGGCGTTGATGGTCTAATATCGGAAAAATTAATCGCCAACCATGAAATAAGCCATGAAAATCTTCCGTAAAAAAATTCCGCTGAAGGAAGCGCTTGCGAAGGTTTTAGAGGGCGTCTCGCCAGTTGACGTTGAGGAAGTGTCGTTCAGCGAGGCGCTCGGCAGGGTGCTGGCGGCGGACGTGCGTGCAAACCGGGACGTGCCGCCGTTCGACCGGGCTGCAATGGATGGGTATGCGGTGCGTGCTGAGGACACTTTTGGCGCCACGCCTGAGAGCCCGGTGCGGCTACGCTTGAGCAAAAGCGTCCGTGAGGGGGAGTGCGTGCCCGTGCAGACTGGAGAGCCATTGCCCGAGGGCGGTGACGCCGTGCTCATGCTCGAGTTCACGAGACGACTCGGCGACGGGGTGGAGGTGCTGAAGCCAGTGACGCCCGGCAAAAACGTCTCTTTCCGAGGCGAGGACGTGCGTCAGGGCGACGTCGTCTTGCGAGCGGGGCGAAAGCTGCGCCCGCACGACGTCGGCATGCTCGCAGCCATCCGCCAGCGAATCGTTAGGGTCTATAAGAAGCCAAAGGTCGGGATAATCTCCACGGGCGACGAGCTTTTAGACCCGTTGACCGACGAGCCACAGCCGCTGAGGATTTTTGACTCGAACAGCTATATGCTTGCTGCGCTCGTCGAAGAGGCGGGAGGCACACCATTGGGGCTTGGCATCGTGAGGGACGAGGCTGGGAGAGAGGGGCTAAAAAATGCGATTTTGGAGGGCTTAGCCAAAAGCGACGTGCTGTTAGTGAGCGGCGGGAGCTCCGTTGGCGAGCGAGATTTCCTTGCTGATGCTCTCACGAGGCTCGGAGAATTGCTGTTCCATGGTGTCGCTCTGCGACCCGGCGAGCCTGCGGGCTTCGCTCTCGTCGGTGTCATAAGGAAGCCAGTTTTCATGCTCCCGGGCTTTCCTGTGGCGACGGTTGCCGCCTTTGAGATGCTCGTGCGACCGGCGCTCCAGAAGATGCAAGGCATGCCGCCTGTAGAGCGCAAGAGTGTGCTTGCAAGGGCGAAGAGGAAAATCCCTTCAGAGCTGGGGAGAACCGACTTCGTGAGGGTTAAGCTTGAGTTCGAGGCAGCTGGGGTGTATGCGGTTCCGATACGCACGAGCGGGGCGGGTGTGCTCTCTTCGATGACGAAAGCTGATGGCTTCGTGCTCGTCCATGAGGAGAAAGAGGGCATCGAAAAAGAGGAGCTGGTGAAGGTCTTTCTGGTTTAAACTCCAAAATAAATTTAGAGCAGGACGTTATGGAGTTCGAGAATCCCGTCCCGATTCAAAGCAGAGTTATTAAAACAATTTAACATTGAAACGTCAGGCAGAGGATAGTCATAGCAAAAGCATTGAATGCTCAATTAAACCCCAAGATGCTTTTAAAAAGTTTGAATGTCATAGTGGTCTAACATACTTTTTGTAATAAGTTTATTACCAAGAATCGATGAAGCAGGGGCGATGTAGCTTACCCATTTTTACACAAGTCGCATTCGTTTATTTCGGACCGGAGTAGAGAGTTTGACATCCTGTCCTTTACTTTCATACAAATACTACAAATCTTTAAGACGATTTCGTGTTCGCTCAGTGACTTTTCAACAATGTGTTCAGCGAGCTCTTTTATGTCGTTGCTAATATCTTCACCGAGTTCCATATATCTTCCACGTTTGCCTCTTGCGTATTGCGAAATTGCAGCTTGTGTCACGCCGAGCTTTCTTGAGATTTCCTTTTGTGAGATACCAAGCTCAAGAAGGCTCTTCGCAAGCTCAGCCCGTATTTTCGGAAGCACATACCAGACCACAGTTTCGCAAGGCAACTTCATTTTTCACCCCTATGTTTTTATACGACATAAACTTTAATATAACGATAGTTAAGCGGGGGTGCTGATGTATCTCGTGAGGTATTCCGAGGTCTTTCTGAAGTCCGAGCCTGTGCGGCGGCATTGGGAGTCGGCTCTCGTCAAAAACATAAAAAGAGCGGTGGGCGATTGCAAGATACGAACAGATAGGGGCAGAATATGGGTGGAGGGCGTTATAAATCCTGAAAAATTGAAAAAAGTATTTGGTGTAGTTTCGTTTTCAGAATGCGAGCATTGCAAGCTCGATGAGCTTGAGAAGCTCGTTATAGAGTTCTGCAAGAAGGCTAAAATCGAGCATGCGAGGACGTTTGCGGTTCGTGTCAAAAGGGTGGGGACTCATGACTTCACGTCGCAGCAAAAGGCGGCGGAGCTTGGTGCGCTGATTCTAAAAGAGTTTCCGCGCCTGAAGGTAGATTTAAAGAAGCCGGAGAAGGAGATATTTGTTGAAATCAGGGACGATGATTGTTATATTTTCGATAAGGTGATACAAGGCGTCGGCGGGATACCGTTAGGAGCCCAGGGGCGGCTTGTTGCCCTTTTCTCCGGCGGCATAGACTCGCCGGTGGCGGCGTGGCTGATGATGAAGCGTGGCTGTGAGATAATCCCGGTGTATCTTGACAACTCCCCCTTCACCGACCACACGACCCTTAAAAGAGTGGAGAGTGTTGCAGAGGTGTTAAGAGGGTGTCAGCCGGATTTTGAGCTGAGAGTGATTCCGCATGGTGATTTTCTGCTGAGAGCGAAGGAAGTTTTAAGTCGGAGGAAAATGGAGAACTACACATGCATTTTGTGTAAGCGTCAGATGTATCGGACGGCGGAGGCGGTTGCGAGGGAAGAGGGTGCAAAAGGTGTGGTTACAGGAGAATCGCTGGGGCAAGTGGCGTCACAGACGCTTGAAAACTTGCTTGTGTTGGATGAAGCTTGCTCGCTTCCGGTTTACCGCCCTCTGATAGGCTTTGACAAACTCGAGACCGAAAGGATCGCAAGAGAGATCGGAACTTATGAGAGATCGATCCTTCCTGCGAAGAGTTGCGAAGCGGTGCCTAAAAAGCCGACAACCAAAGCAAAGCTCGAAAAGGTCTTGGAAGTGGAAGCTGAGCTTGGCGAGGAATATGGATGTTAAGAGGATACGAGCGGACTTTCCGATTTTGAATGAAGTGACGTACATGGACAGCGCATCTACAAGC
>QMVQ01000107.1 GCA_003661185.1 Candidatus Alkanophagales archaeon
ATCGTAGAAGCCGCAATTCATCCACCGGTTGAAACCGGTGGTCTTCTTGCGGCAAATTCTATAAAACCGATATATTTTAAAGAGTAAGAATAGGAGAACAGAGAAGAAGGTAGCTTCTTTTGATTTGCCTGCATTTACTCTGCCTAAACTAATCCTCTGTTAGCTACCTAAATTTAATCTACCTTTGCCCGATTTTAGCTCAGCTCAAAAAAGGAAAAATTAGATGTCATGACGCTATGGACGTGGTTGATTGCCCCTCTGGAATAATAGCAACTATAATAACAATAGTTGTTCTCATAATTATTTCACGTCCACTTTCAGAACTCAATGGGATTCCGTCCACGTAGTTCTTGATCGTAGGTATATTGCTTGCTATTATGATCATTGTTGCGGCTATTTCGTCACTTCCGAGAAGATGATAATTCTATTGTTGCTTTTTGCTTATTTCCCTTTTAAAGCTGTTAAAATTCTCTTTTTTTTCTTAATAGCGTTTTCTGCGGCAGCTTTAACCTTCTGCCGCAATTCTTCAAAGTTCTGAGGCTTGCTTTCGCCTACGACCTTCTTGACGGGCGTGTATGCCGACTCTCTAAATCTCGGGACGAAAGGCATCCGTCGTCCGTCGACGATTAACTCGGCGCCTTTGCCCCGTTCGACGAAACCCACCTCATCTATCTCGACGCCGGCGGCGCGCACCGCCCTTTTGACAACGTCCGCAACACCTTCCTCGCAAATCACGAGCAGTGCGTCCAAAGAAACCCCCAAATAATCAATTTGGTGCCGCTCAAGCATTTCTAAAACCTTTGGGTTCGTTAACTTCCTTATTCTATTCTCATAAAATACAAGCTTCACGTTGGAGACCTTTGCGATCTCGTGGGCGTCGCCGCGCACGCCTCCGTTCGTAACATCGGCCATCACATGAATTTTTCCGCTCTTTAAAGCTTCGACCATGTCGGCATCATGCAACAGCGCTTTACATGCGTTTATGAACCTTAGGTTGAGTGTTTCGTAGACGACGTTGAAGTCGCCGTGGTAGAGAGCAGCGGTTGCAACGGTGCCCCCGCCTGCACCTTCGGTCATTAAGATGACGTCCCCCTCCTTCGCATTTTTCCTCGTGAGGATGAAGTCCGCGATACCGACGGCGCCGACGCAGCCGGTCATGCGTTCGCCGATGACGAGGTCGCCGCCGATGCGGAGCGTCGAGCCGGTGATAAGTGGAACGCCTGAAAGCTCGGAGACGACAGAGATTCCAGCAACGTGCTCGAAGATCTTGGCGACGTCGCCGTCGTCCGCAACGTGTATGTCCGAGAAAAGCGCAACGGGCTCCGCTGCCATCACGTAAACGTCTCGAAGCGCTGCACGGGCGACATGGAAGCCAGCAAGGAGCGGGAAATCACTGAGCCGTGAGTGCATGCCGTCCACGGTCACCACCAAGTATTTCGGCGAAGTGGCGTTGCTATGGGCATCGCCGCCTTCAGCGTCATCGCTCACGCCACTGTTGTCGAGTTGCACGACGCCGGAATCGCTGAGGCTTGAGGAATCCACGACTGCGCTTGTCCTCCCTATGATTCCTGCAATCTTCTCATGGACGTAGAAGTCGCCCAAGCCACGGGAGCCGACACCGAACTCTCCCATCATCACGCCTGAAGGTTCGAAGCACAGCACGCCGAGCGGGTCGTCCACCTCGCCGGCACGGAGCGTCGTCCTCGCCTCCTCAAGGATGGCAGCGGCGAGACGTTCAGCATACTCCGCCGGAATTTTCTTAATTTCTATAATGCGGCGGCTCATTTCCGAAATTATCTCAGCCGCAGGGACGCCCTCCCGCAAGCACCGCTTCGCAAAGCCCTCCAAGTCCATACTCCACAATTTAACTCCATTTAAGGCATTTTTTTTGATGAACTGATGCTGACTACTGAGGTTTTATATAAAGTAATCTCAATCGGGCGAGTTTCATCAGGAAGAAGGGCAGTGGAAGGGGTGGATGCTTCCCGTGCGGGTTGAAGTTCGATTTCACTGAGGCAATTAAAATGCTTGGAATTAACGTAACGCCTGTATCATGTCTTCAAAACCGCCTTTATCTTCCCATCGGCAATCCTGACAACCTTCTCTTTTACCTCTTTGAAACTAGCCTCTATTTCGTCTTTGCCGTCAAAGACCTCCGTCTTGACTTTCTCGCCAACGATGTCGTCGCTTTCAGGTTCAAGTCTCAAAACGAAACTACCACTCGGCAAAAATTTCCTGAGGCTCTCGAGGGAACCGTCGTAGCCCTCGACGAGGCAGTCGGCGTCGCCGTCCGTAATCCCGATGATCGGCATGCCAAACCTCTTGAAAATATCGCCGATGATGCACGTTGTGTCGTCGCCGACGGTCACCGCGGCGTCCACGCTTTCTATCCTTGAGAAAACGTGCTCAGCATCGTAAAAGTATGCGACCCTGCGGACTTCCCTCTGTGCTGCCGCTTTCAAGACTCGTGGCGGCGTTGTCCGCCTGAAAACACGAGCGGACTTCACCATTGCACGCTTTAAATCAATTTTGCCAAGCTTCACGAGGTTATGAGCGATGAGCATGCCCCCTCGCAGCTCCACGATTTTCCCCTCCTTTGCAACAATGGTCACGTCGTCGGAGTTAGAAATGCCTATGACGACGCCGTTTACTATTATCTTCTCATCAGGAAGCACGCCACGCACACGGCGTAGCTCTAAGCCGTCTTTACTGATTATATCGTCTGCAAGCAGCTCCGCAGGGGCGATCTCGAAGCCTAAGGGCTCTAAAATACGCAGAAGAGTCTCAAGCTCCGCTGCTTCGGCACGCCACGGTATCAAGCGCCTGCCCTGAAACTCGACCTGCACGAAGTTCGGCACGTTTGCACGCTTGAAGACTTCGGCGCCGAGCGAGATCCCGCTCTCCAGAGTTTTTGCGTGGTTTGCGAAGATTATAAGGTCTGCACCCTCCTCATGGAGGCGTCTGACGACCTCTGACGGGCGTAGGTCCATACTGATGTCGATGACGTGCTGCAAACCCGCATCGATTACGGCGGTTTTCCCGGTAATGCCGCCGAGCGCCGCCCTCACCTCAAAGCTGGAGAGAGCCTCGAGTAGCAGAACAGCCCCACCACCATCTATTACTTCAGGACCATGGAACACCAGCGCTAACCGCTTCATCTTTTCTAACTTCATTTCCTGGCGTGGCAAATAACTCTTCTGCTTGCATTAAAACGTCTCGTCCTGCACGTAGCTTCTCGAAAACCGCAATGAAAGCTCAGCCTTCAAAAGCTCACGCCCGAGATAGGCGGCGTGCTCAAGCGAGGAGACGAGCCCAAACTTCAGAATCGTATCAAGGACATCCTTTGCCGTCTTTCCTTTAATGACGACCTTCGAAGAGTGTTTTGCGTAAATCTCGTCGTCGAACGTTGCTATTTCAAAACAGCCTTTCGGGTCAGGCGTCCACGTTTCGGATGCGTTCGCATTTACAACATTAACGGCGTCGCCGAGAATCAGTCGTCGAAGTTCGGCGTCGGGCGGCGTTCTCCGCCGTTTTTCTTTCACGACGAGCAAATCCAACCCCAAGTCCTTAGGCGGCATGTTGCGACGCCTCGCAAGGAGCGTCATCTCCGCTGCCTGCCGCAACTCTTTAATGCCACCTCTCGTCTTAGGGCTGTGCTCCGTCGTGAAGAGTATGTCGACGTCGAGTTCGGCGGCGACGCATGCGAGCACAGCGTTCACGCCGACGGAATCCGCATCCAGAAGCTCAGTTACGTTCCCCACGCCAAACAACAAAGGCGTCTTTTTGTCCTTCGCTCTGAAAAAATAGTATGTCAACAGCGAGCCCAAAATGCCCCTGCCGACGAGTGGCGGACTCAGCACAGGGTCTGCGATTATTTTGCGAACGCCTATTTTCCTTGCAGTTTTAATGTTCGCTAGCAAGCTTCTTACCCTATCTTCTGCGGATACCAGCTTGTCTTCACTCACGGCATCGGGCTCGTCAGGAGTCAAGACGGCAGCAACGTCGTGCGCTGCGACGTGCTCGCTCACAGTCTCCAAATTTTTGCCGCTGAGACTCATTACCATATCCACACCAGCATTCAATGCAGCTGCGATTTGTGGCGGCAAGAAGGTATCGATGCTGAGCGGCACGCCGAAGTCAGAGGCGACTCGCACCACCTTTTCCACGTCTGCGGGCTTTGCATCCAGCGGCACACCCAAATCCACGATGTCGGCGCCCTTTTCCACATAGTCCTCAATGCGGCGGCGAAGCTCGGTTTCCTCGAGCCTCGTCGCATCCACCACTTCTGCGCAAATCTTCATGCGTCCGCCGCCTATCTTCAAGCCTTTTATGCTGAAGCTCGCCGTCGCCGCCCTCTCCGCTTCTTCTAACTCCTTAAGCGCCACTTCAAGGCGGTGACTCGCCACAAGCTCGTCGGCGGCGCGCTCGCCCGAAAGCGGCGCGCCCTCCTTAAGTAACGGCAATAAAAGCGGAATGTCATAGGCGTTCTTTGTTCCTTTCCTCGTCGTTGCCACGCCATCCAAAATGCTGAAGTCCGAGCCGCACAAGCCCGATACCAGCACTAAATCGTATTCATCGTCAAGCGTCTTCAAAAACTCCCTGAGCATCTCAGGGGTGATGAACGCCGCAACATCGACGTCCAGAACGGCGACATCGCATTCCACACCCTCCGTCCTTGCAGCCTTCGCCGCCTCCCTTACAAGCTTTTCCGCTCTCCTTCCGGTTATCAAGAGCACCCTCATAGGATGCCACTCCTCAAAACTGCTCTTGCGAAAATCCTTGCAACTCTTAGTGGTTCTGGGACCTTTCCATGCGTCGTGAACTTGTTTAAGAGCGTTCTTGCTTCTCTGATTGTCATCCCGAGTGCCCGCACGAAGACTGAGTGCCCGTTGCGCAGCCTCACCGGCGTGCGTTCGCCCAAACTTTTGTAAATAGCTACTCGTTGCTCCCAGTCATCAAAGTGCGCTTTAAAGTGTTCTTCAAGCCCTTCCGACGGCTCGTAAGTGACACAGAGCACCGGGATGCCTAAAGCATCATGAACCTTGTTTATGTCAATGATGTTGAACCAGCTGATGATACAACCGTTAAGCATGATGGCGTTGAGGTCGTTTCTTTGAAGCGATTCAAAGATTTGGAGGACGCCCGCTGTTGCATCCATACCGCCTACCGTGATTTTCGTGACGGCGACGCCGTCTATCTGCAAATCAGGGCGCATGACCACGCCCGCCAGCACTGACACGTTGCGACGCCGCACGAAGCTCTCGGCAACGCCGAGCACCCGTATGCCTCTCTTGCTTAAGTGAAGTTCCATCTTAAGATTTAAGGCGGGAGACGAGAAAAAAGCATTGATGCTTGCAGAGTTCGAAGTGAGCTTCAACGAGGACGAAGACGGTAAGGAGCTTGCGAGAATAATTTACGAGGCGGTGCGTAAGGAAGCTGAGGAGCCGCTGCGGCGGGCGAGCGTCACGCTCTCGCTGGAGATTAGCAAGGGCGAAGACGAAGAGAAAAAAAGCACGCCTTGCATTCTTATTCGCATCCACGCCGACGACATCGTCATGCTCAGGGCGCTTTCCAATACTTGGCTCAGGTTGATAAAAACGTCAAAAGAGGCTTTAGACGTGATTAGTAATAGTAGGTGACCTCCTCCCTCCATTGGAGGGCATCCGCCGGACGAGGTTGGGGAGTGTGGCTCGCTCAGGACGAACCGCTCCCCTTCGAGCTGGGTCACGACAGCTCCTACCGTGAGCATGTAGCCCACGGCTCGCTTCAGTATGTTCTTTGCTCCGTTCACGTCCGCATTGACTTGATAGCCACAATCCTTGCAGATGAAAACACCTTGAGAGGGTCTTTCAGTGTTCATTGAGCCGCAGCGAGAACATTGCTTTGATGTGTTATATTCGGGAACTTCTACCACCACAATTCCTCTCTCAAGCGCCTTATACTTGATGTATTCCTTCAGTTTGTAGAACGGCATGGAATTGACC
>QMVQ01000108.1 GCA_003661185.1 Candidatus Alkanophagales archaeon
ACCTTAAACAGCGACCCCTCCTCGAAGAGCTCCGCCATTTTTTCAAGCGTTAGGTCTACTGGGATGAAGGCGTCGTGGACGTAGATGAAGGCGCCCATCGCCGCCACCCTACACTGCGTAAAAGACGCCAGTCACGCTAAGCTGTCTATGATTAGCTTTGCGTCCTCCTCAGGTATGGGCCTCCTCATGTTGGCTGGCGTGCCCACAAGGTAGGCGTGCGGTATGGACTTGTTCCCTATGAAGGATAACCTTGGAGCAAGCTCCTCTAGGCTAGCCTCGCCTAGCTTAACAGGTTGAAGCCTAACCCTCCAAGGATACTTGACCCTCCCCTCGCTAACCTCGTCTGGCCATAGAGGCTTGTCGTCGTAAAACCACTCCGAGGCCGCCTTAAAGGCCCCCACGAACCTACCGCCCAGGCTCCTCGACCCCCTCTTCATCACGTAGAAGACCACCACGTCCCCAGGCCTAATCAGCTCCTTAGGGTGCCTACGCCCGCCTTCAGGGGCCCCGTAGACGAGCTTCTCCTTGACCACCCGCCAGTTCTCCTCGCTAACCGGTATGATCCAGTAGCTAGCCATCGTAGCTGAGGTAGCGCGCCCGTATTAAAAGTGGTCGTTTCAGGGGCAGAGCTAGTTTAAAGGGTTCCAGAGCCGTAATAGCTAGGGCGTTTAGACCCGCCATGAAGGCGGAGTCTAAGGCTGGGGTGGATTGATGTCCGCTGACGTGGTCCTTACGGCGAGCTTAAGGGAGGCTCTAGACGAGATATTGAGGATTGCTAGGGAGGTTGAGGTGACTAATGGTACTGAGGAGGACCTTAAGGTGGAGGTGGAGAAGGCCCTCCATGAACATGTGTGGAGCAAGTTGAAGGCCCCCTAGCCCTAGTTACGAGCGTAGGGTTGACGTGGGGGCCTATACTAGGCCCTACGGTGGGATAGACACACTTTATGGGCTCATTATTTACGGGGAAGGAGCCTGGATCCTTAAGGACCAGGGGAGAGGGATGGGGCCGTTGAGGGGCTTAAGGAGACCTACGTCAGGGGGCTGATGTCTAAGCGGGGCTTTTGCTGACCCATGATGTGCTCTCCTACTTAGTGGAGAGAAGCCTCTTAACCTCAAAGTCTAGTATCCTACGCACTTCCTCCTCATCCGCCCTGCTCCTCCTCGCTGCTAGACAGAGCTCGTCGAATAGTGCGGCAAGGCTCTCTCGCCAGGTAGTGGGTATTGAAAGTGGATTGATACATGGAACCTTCTCTGCCTCCTTAGGCTCTAACTTACACATGCCACCACCATATACCCGTAGCACCTTACTAGCGAGCTCAAACGCTGGGCTGGAGTTGAGATAGGCCAGTACGGCCTTCACGCTTATCTCGTCGCCTTTAACCTCCTCGTTGAAGTATACGCAATGAAGAGTATTCAAAGCGTATACGCCAGCGCGGTTGTATACGAAGCGTAGGTTTCCTCGAAACATGTAGACCATGAAGGCATCCGGTACGTCCCTCCGCTCCACCCAATACCACACTAGCCTATGGCTGGTTAGGTAGCGCTTATTTACGCCTTCACGTTCCCCTCTCTCTATGTACCTTAAAACGAACGTATTGCGTAGCTCCTCCTTACGCTTGTGACACCATAGCAGGTAAACTTTCTTCCCCTCATTCCTGAGTTCCTCCCAGTCAGTCCTCGTAAAGTCGTAGCCTCTAAGGTAGCGTGAACCTGCAATTACAGGCCTCAAGTACTCACGCTCTATCCCATACCTAATGACCTCCGCTTCGCTCAACGTGAAGAACTCATTAGCCCCTGTCGCTATTCCCCTCGAAATCCTAGCTAATGAGGCGAGCTCCGTCATGAACCCCGGAATTGCCCTCGCGGTTGGAGCTTCAAAGATGGGGGTCCACTTAGTTGTCGGGTCTATGTTCATTAAGCTACACGACCTGACCCTTCCCCATTCATAGTCCCTTTCCTCCTCCCTCTCAATAGCCTCGATTAATTCACTGGCTGAAGGCCACGACCTCAGCTTCACTAGTAATGTATGCTTGCTCGGCCTTCCCCTGGAGGCTAACGTTATGCAGGCCCTAGTGAGGACGCCGGGGAAGGCTAAGGCATCCTCCCTAAAGAGCACTATTGCCTCTACCTGCATTCTCTTTGCCAGAAATCGCCTGAGGGCGATGCCGTAGTCAGCCTCCATCCATTCACTGGGCGTTATGAAAGCGAGCCTACCGCCCTCCTTAAGGAAACTATGTGCGTGGATGAAGAAGTATAAGTAGATGCTCGAGAGACGGCTGACAGGTTCTCCAGCCTCAGCCTCAACTATACGTGCTATCTCCTCCTTGTAGGAGGGTAGGAGTTCATGGTGCCTAGTATATGGAGGGTTGCAGACTATGGCATCGAATGCGGCCCTATTGAAGCCCATGGTGAGCACCGTCAATGGGCTCATCTTGAGGAAGTCTGCTAGGAGGATATGTGGCCGTGCATTGGGGGCGCGCCTTAGGATATTGATCGTGGTCATGAGCACGGCGAGTGGATTTATATCGACTCCGTATAGTTGCGAGGAAGCTTCGCACGTCGTACGGCCCAATGCCTCTAGGCGGTAAAGGGCCTCGATCAAGAACGTGCCCGACCCGACGCATGGATCAAGTATTGAGTCGCTCAACCCCTTCACAGCCCATTTAACCATGAACTCGGCTATGGGTTTGGGCGTATAGAATTCACCTAAACGCCTCCTCTCCTCCTGAGGAATGAGCTCTTCATAAAGCTGGCCCAACGTATCGGCTGGAGTACGCTCAACGGCCTTAATGGCCTCCTGAAGTGAACTCCTCAACTCAGCGTCGATTAGCGAGAAGCAGCTGTCGATCCACGATGGCCTTAAAGCTTGAAGCCTAGAGACCTCATAGGCCTCTCTAAACGCAGCCTCAAGCTCATCAACTGTTAACCCACTCAGGCTTGGCAAGCTTAGCTGCCTCTCAATAAGGCTGTAGAGGATCAGTTTAAGGGCGACGCCGTAGGAGACCTGCCATAATAAAGTATCAGGCCTAATGCGCTCCACCTCGAAGCCTGTCTTGACCAGCTCCCTACGGAGCGTCTCTACGATAGCTTGCTGCCGTGCTGATAGCGCCCTAAAGGTGCGCTCTACAAGTTGCCGTAGTGCGAAGAGCTCGGTCATCTGGTCGACTAGCAGTCGACCACGACGCTTATACTTTTCGCTCACTTTTTAAAGAACTCGGCTAGCTTGCGGATGGCGTCGGTGTTCATGTTGGTGAAGGTGCCACCTTCAAGCATGACGAAGGGGACGAGCCTACCTTTCTCGTCGAACTCCACCTTAGCATAGAAGCCTACATTCTTTATGTCTGCGAGGCGGGTTTGCGGCGATACTTCAAGGAAGTAGACCTTCTTCTTGATTGTGGGGTCGTAATCCAACTTACCCTTATTCAATATTTCTTCTAACGGTGAGGCGTGGAGTTCATCCACGAAGACTTGAAAGACTACTATTGGGACCTCGAACCTATGTACCCACGCCTTTAATGGCTGAACATCCTCCTCCTTCACCGTAAAGCTTAGGGAGGTGGTGGCTCGTTTCACTGACCACATGCTTTGCTCAACCTCGATGGCTAGCACGGCCCCCCTCACTAAGTCCTCAACCTCACTATCGGGTTTACGCATGAGTCGCGAGAGCTCTTCATCGTGTCTTTGGGCGAATTGCTGGCTGAATAGTAGGAAGTTCGGTCTCTTACCGAACTCTAGCCTAGATCTCTCTCGCTGTATCTCCTTAAACTCAACTAGGCTCTTAGGGATGCGGCCAGCTGAGTAGCCATAGCGATATATGTGGACGCCGAGCTTTGGAGCGACCTCCTCTCGACAGAACTTGTAGGTTATCTCCTCAGCCCAGTTACCTAGTGACCACTTTAAGTAGAAGTCAAGCCCCCTATATCGTCCCCCTACGCTCATACTGAACACCTCAACTGCGTCTTAAACTCACACACCTACGTCAGGGTACCATCCACTACGGCCTATACCAGCCCATTCAGCGCCTTTCATTTCATGGCCGCTTACCCCCCTAATAACACTTACCCCTCCTAATAGCATTTCGATAAATAGCATTTTGATATTTATTTGATATACTTATGGGTGTTGAAGATCACTTCCATGTCGCTACTCCATGTAGTTTGAGGTCCCTCTCGATCTTCCTCAAAGCCACCTGTATTATATAGCCTCTGAGGCTTCAGCCAGCCTCCTATTCATTGAGCTTAGCCCTCGATAGGTAGCCCAATTAATACATCGAGGTAGGCCAAGGCCCCCCATGGTCAGAGACACTCCTCAACACCAAGCCTCCTTCAGAGCTTACTAGGTGGGCATGCCCAGGATGGGCCCTCGCCCGAAGGTTTAATGTCCACTCATCGATGTGTAGTCGAGGGCCGTGAGGGGCCACGCCTTCGAGGCCTACAGTCGTGTGTAGTGGCCAACATGAACGTGTACAATGATTATACATCAGCCTACACCTATCGTGTGCGACCACTACACATACTCGCACGACCATGTGTGAGGCTACACGTAGGCCTACACACGTAGTGTTAGGCCTCTAATAACCCTAGCGCCTGTAACTCAGAGGCTGAGGAGGTAATGAGGCCTCATTACCCGGGTAAGGGCAGGTAAGCAGGTAATGGAGGCCACGTTAGGGTACCTGCGTGGGCAGGTAACGTCATAGGTAAGCTTACCCATCGCCGTAGTAATGATCACCTATCAGCTTACCTGTCCATAGGTAAACCTTACCCATCAATCTGCCCGCCATAGGTAAGCACTATCCATCAGCCTACCCGTCGGCAGGTAAAGCTTACCTATGGGAGCTGACAGCTTAGGGCTCACGCCTATAGGCCTCATTAGGTGGGCTGTGTTCAGTCTCTAGCTCTGAGGAGGTCATGGAGGCTACGTAGGGGCCCCACGATGGCAGTAGTGTTGTAGGTAGGGTTGGGTAATGTTGCGGGTGGCCGTTACCCTCGGCTATAGGTAGGCCTACCCATCATTAGTTGCTTAATCGATGGAGGGGGCTGTTGAGGTCCCCTCATCGAGACCCCTAGGCCTATAGCTTGGACAGAATGCGCATAGCCACCCAGCTAGTCAAGGACGATGGCTTAGTAAAGAGGGCAGGCGAAGCCACAGATGAGCTATACAGCGCCCTCCGTAGCGAGGAGTGCCCCGACCTTGAAGAAGAGGAGCCGGAAGAATAGGGTGCAGCTCGAAGGCCCAAGCGGCTCCGCCCAGCTCTCCTAAGGTAGGTGGAATAGCCTGTAGGCTTCGAGTACGTCCAGGCCCCTAAGCCTTACTACGTGGAACCCCATGAACTCAAGCCGGCGTGCGACGCTCTCCTGGCTCCTCCTGACCTCCATCTCAAGCTCCCTCATGCCGGCTGCCTGAGAGGGGTCGACGTTTACCTCGACGAGCACGGCGACCTTATGTAGCCGCTCCTGGCCCGGGCCCTCGACGTGCTGGACGGGCTCGTCTATGCGTAGCGCTTCGTCCTTCGCCTTCGTCGAAGCCCCAGTGTCCCACTGCCTAAACTTCACCTCGCGGCGCCGCTTCATTCGCCTAAGCCAGGCCTCAAGCTCCTCGCGGGCCTCCCTTCGCCGCAGCATTAGCTTGAACGTGGCCCTCTCTGAGGCCAGCAACTTCGTGAACTCATCTACGCACATGGCTAGTTCGCGTGGATTGAAAGGCGTGAGTGAAGGTCAAATCTATACCATAAAAACGACTTCGGGCTGGAATTACGTTGAAGTCGGCCTAAAACCATGTCGCCAACGTGCCGCTCATCATATTTAATAGGCTCAGAGGCATCGTCAAACGGATGACTGATGTTATTACGGGGCGAGGATGAAGGTAAAGACTACGCTATGAATGATTAAAGACATTGAGAGCGCTAAACCTTGAACTTTCACTTTTCCTTTCTTTTCTTAAATGAGACCTAAAAGCATATTAATGACAAGGG
>QMVQ01000109.1 GCA_003661185.1 Candidatus Alkanophagales archaeon
CAGCAATATTCGTGCCGCAGTGGCAGATGAAAACGCCGATTCTTGGAGGCTCCTCGCCTTGCTGCCTTTCCTTCATCTCTAAGGTTCTTCACGGCAAACTTACGTTAAACTTTTCGTTTTCCGTCGTTTAGTAGCTTAACTTTTTATTCTCCGCCTGACCAAGGTAAAAGCGATGCTGGCAAGGCGGATAATTCCGTGCTTGGACTGTGACCTTGCGGTCCCACAAGGGCGAGTCGTAAAGGGTATAGAATTCAAGCGGATAAGGTATGCGGGGGTCCCGTGGGAGCTTGCCGCAAAATACGACGAGCAAGGCGCCGACGAAATAGTGTTTCTCGACATCACGGCGTCACACGAGCGGCGTGAGACCATGGTCAACGTCGTGAGAAAAACTGCGGAGAACGTCTTCATACCCCTGACGGTCGGCGGAGGCATCCGCAGCGTCGAGGACGCCCGCAAGCTGTTTACGGCGGGTGCGGACAAGGTCTCGATAAACACCGCCGCCATCAAAAACCCGAAGCTCGTCACCGAAATCTCAAAATTCTTCGGCTCGCAGGCGTGCGTCGTCGCAATAGACGCAAAACGCAGATACCTCGGCACCAAAGAAAGGGAGCGAGCGGAGAAGGAAGGTAAAATAATTGTGGAGACGTCGCAAGGTCCTTGTTGGTTCGAGTGTTCGGTCTATGGCGGTAGAAAGTTCACGGGTGTTGATGCGATAAGGTGGGCGATGGAGGTCGAAGCACTTGGTGCTGGCGAGATCCTCCTAACTTCTATGGACCGAGACGGAACGAAGGACGGCTACGACATCGAGCTTACAAAAGCTGTGAGCGAGCGTGTGCGCATCCCCGTAATCGCATCAGGCGGCTGCGGCACGCTTGAACACTTTGAAGAAGTTTTCAAGAAGACAAAGGCGTCAGCGGCGCTCGCTGCTAGCATCTTCCACTACGCAGAATATTCCATCGGCGAAATTAAAGAGTTTTTGAGGAGCAAAGGCATCCCCGTCAGGTTTGAGTGAAGCATGATGCCAAAATACTGAGTTAAGAAGAGAGCAAAAGTGTCATGAAAATGACATCTATCCGCCTCCCATAGCCGATCAAGCCTCAAAAAAATCGGACAGGGTTCTTTGCCCTTTTTCAGAGACTTCAGCCTCAAGGTTTGCATTTGCTTGCGCCTTAGCTACTCCAGCCTCTTCTTCGCTTTCTTTTTTGGCCTTCTTAACCTCCACGCTGCCGCCGCCAACACGGGAAATTATTTTCTTCGCCGCTTCCACGCTCATGCCCGTAAGTGCAGCTACGTCCTCAGCGTCCAAGCTGAGTGCCGCAGAGACCTCTGCTGCCATTTTTTCGTCCTCAAACATGACCCTGAGAGGTGGAATTAAGAATTGGCGGGCATAAGCCCTTGAGACGTTGCATTGCTCGCCTATTTTCCCCACAACATGCTCGAATTTCACGGCTCTCGCACGCCACGGGACGCCGTAGCCGCCGCCACGCCGCTTGCGCCTATACTTCTTTTCCCTACTCTTCGCAGCAAGCACGCCTGCGGACATGAGAAAGGATGCATATCTCCACATCCGATAGCCGACACGCCGAGCACGCCACAGGAAAACATCTGCTCGACTAAGCCTGCGCAAGCCTTTCAGAAGCTCTTTCCCCTCGTATTCTAAGGGCATGTTCTCATAGACCCACATTATGGCGTCCTCAGGATTCTCATCGGCGTCGTAGAGCGCATACAATGCCGTAAGCAGGTCTTCTCCGTGAAAAATCTTCTTTAGAGCGTCAAAAATTGTTACCCGCACGTCCCGCCTGCCGACAGTCATCTCTTTGACTGCGGCGACTGCCTGCAGGTCGTTAATCGCAGACCGCAGGTCGCCGTTCGAGTTCTCTGCGACTTCTCGCAAAAGCTCCTCGTTAATATCGAGATGCTCACGCTCGCAAATCCGCCGCAGTAATTTTACGACTGTATCCGTTCTTATCCTGTAAAAGCGGATGAGCTTGCAGCGGTCTCTTAGGGGTCTGGGCAGCTTGTAAACGTCGTTTGCAATGAGTATGATGGGCTGTCTTGTCCTCTTTAAAACTTCAGAGAGCGCCCGCATGCCGCCGTAGTCTTCCCTGCCGTGTATGTTGTCAGCTTCGTCGAGGATGATGAGCCGTTTTTTCTTGCTGAACGTCCCGCTCACGGACGCCGTCCCGACGACGCTTTTTATGACGGGCGCACTCCGCTGGTCGCTGGCATTAAGCTCGATGACCTCCCAACCAAGCTCCGCCGCAAGTGCGTGCGCCGCTGACGTCTTCCCGCAGCCAGGCGGTCCGTAAAGGATAGCAGGCTGCTCGACACAGTCCTTCGCCCACTTCCGCAACTCTTCCACCGCCTTCCTGTTGCCAACAACCTCCGCCAAGCTCCTTGGGCGGTATTTTTCGGTCCATTTTTCTTCTATTCCTACTCCTCCTGCTCCAGCCGCCATCTCAACTCCGCATTAAATTCCCCAAAAGCTCCTTTATCCTTTCCCTAAACTCTTCAAGACTCCCCTCGTTCTCAACGACGATGTCAGCAATTTTCATGGCTTCCGCCATGCCCCAGCCCATCTCACGCTCCTCTCTTCTTTTAAATTCCTCAGGGCGGAGAGCGTCGTCACCCCTCCCTCTCCGCCTTATCCTTTCGTATCTCGTCGGGAACGACGCCTCGACCCGCACGAGCAGGAAATCGCCGCCAAACTCCTTTTTGAATGCTTCGACCTCGGCGATGCCCCTTACGCCCTCAACGACGACAATATCGGCGTTAGCTGCCTTTATTAAAGGGACGCAACGCCTCGCCACCGCATCCATCCCCTCTTTTCGCCTGAGCTCGTTGCCCATTTTTCCAGCATTCTCGTCGGTTAAGGGGAGCCCTCGCCGTTTTAGTTCCGCTCTTATCACGTCGCCCATTGAGATGACGGGGATGCCAAGCTCTCGGGCGACGCTCGCCGCCTCGGTCTTCCCGGATGCAGGGGCGCCGACAAAGGCTATTATCCTCATGAGCTCCAGCCTCGTTTCAGCCGCTCGGCTACCACCTGCAGATGCCAGCGTCCCGCAGCGCCGCCACGAGGTCTTCCCGCATCGTCATCGCAGCTCGTCTTGCCGATTCTTCAAAGCTTTCAGCCTTGAACCGCTCGTCCTTATATGCAAAAATTATTCTTCTTGAAGAACTTATTATCGCCCCGAGGCCGTCGTTGTTGAAGAGCGGAACGACGTCCTCGGCACGTCCTCCCTGGTATCCGTAGCCGGGCACGAGGGCGATGGCGTTTTTAGCTATTTCCCGGCATCTCTTCGCCTCTGCTGGGAACGTTGCGCCGACGACCATACCGACGGCAGAGTATCCGCTGCTGCCGAGCGCCTGCTCTGAAGCGCCCCACTCCGAGACCTTCCGCGCAACCGCCTCGTAGAACTCGCCGCCGCCTGCAAGCCGCAAGCTCTGAAGTTCTTTTGAGGAGGGGTTTGAGGTTTTAACGATGATGAAGACGCCATGCCCCCGCTCGCAAGCGTCCAAGAAGGGTTTTACGCCGTCGTAGCCGAAGTAAGGGTTTACGGTCATGGCGTCGGCGACTATGAATCCCGAAATTCTCGAACGGTCGCAGAGTTCCACCGTGCCCAAGTAGGCGTCGGCGTATGCCTGTGCGGTGCTGCCGATGTCGCCACGCTTCGCATCGAGAATTACGAGGCGACGACGCTTTTTTATATGCGAGATTGTTATTCCGAGGGCGTCGAGCCCGTGGGCGCCGTAAGCTTCGTAGAAAGCCGCTTGCAGCTTATAAGCGGGCACGATGTCGTAAGTAGCATCTACGAGACGCTTGTTGAACTCGAGAAAAGCCCTTGCTACGGCTTCCAGCGTGTTGCCGCATGTGGCGACGGCTTCAGCCTTTATAGCTGCGGGGATGTCAGCGATGCGAGGGTCCAAACCTACGCATGAAGGATTTTCAAGCGCATCCACGAGCTCGATTAGACGGTCCGCAAAGTTACGCATAACATAATCGGAAATCTCATCCTTAAAGCTTTTTACCGAGACGTGCTGTTGGACTTATTTCTTACTTATAATCACAATCGCATCTTGCGGGCAGCTTTTTTGGCACTCCCTGCACCCACCGCAATTATTAGGATTTGCCACTATGGGCCTGTCTTCAAACCACTCCAGAACTCCATAAGTGCAGGCTTTGACGCACTCCTTACAACCAGTGCATCTTTCGTAGTTGACCCTTATCTCTGCAATCATTTAAGTCGATAGCCCTTAGGCGCATATTTCGCTTTTAACTTCTTAAACTCGTGACGCTGCAGGAGGGACAAGCAGTCCTGCTTTCAATCCTTTTCCTAGACGTTTCTGCAACTTTAGAATGATGTGGCTGCTAATCCCCTCCTTAAGGTGGGCAGGGGAGGTGGGAAAAAGTATTTATACTTACGTATGAATATATGACGAGGCTGTGGGTATAACCTGCGGTCAGGGGCGTCGTGACCCGCCCGGCCGGAGGGGAGCGCCGCAGCAATCGGCACACTCCCCAACCTCGTCCGGTGGATGCCCTCAATGGAGGGAGGAGGTCACAATGCCAAACGCCCTTATATTTTAAAAGTGCAGCCGCTTACCAATACCCCTGCGAAAAACATCTGAGTCAAGAGCGATAGCAGCTCTGCCCGAGAGCGCAATCAGATTTTCCTAATCGAGGCTGAGCCAAGAATCCCGCACGGCAGCAGGCTACTTAAATGTTCCCGCTCGTCCACACTTCTATGCGACCGACTACAAGCTCGTATGGCATTACAAAGTTGTAGTTCATCCAGTTCCAGATTGCCGTTCACGGCGCAAGCCTCTTGGCGGAAAGTATTTTTCTAAGCCGTTTAAGACCCACGCCCAAGTCGGACGATGATTCTTTGGTGACGGCGCCGTAGAACTTTTCGTATCCGTTGAGACCGGTTTCTTCAGCCTTTCTTTCCAGTTCTGCGAGCAGCCTTTCGACTTCCCTCTCGTTCAGCTCGCTCCACTTCACTTCGACGAAGAGCGCCTTCCGCCCTCGCTCGTCAACGGCGACAGGTCTCCCCGATGCCACCAGCCTCCTTATTCAGCAGAGGAGCTAAGCGCAGACCGTCGGCGGCGGCGGTCGTGTGAGCGGGCTTAGGAGCCCCCGAGTTTGCTCTCTTAAATCATCTCAAACGCACGCAGTAGCCCGCGTGCAGGAAGAGCGAAAAGCCGCACTTACAGCCTTCTCAGAACCCTCAGCACCACGGGGTCCACGACCTCGTATCTCCGCACATCCCTTTCGTAGATCTTTCTTATCCAGCCCATTTTCTCGAGGTTTCTGAGCAGTTCTGCGAGCCTTGCGTTCTGTATCTTCCCTCCCCTCACGCTCACGAAGTCCTTTATCATCTCCCACCTGTCCACGCCCCGTGCTATCGCCTTCAGTATGAGCACGTAACGCCTACTCCGCCGCTCAAGCTCCTTCAGCTCCCCTTTGAGGAACTTCTCCGCTTTCACGATGACGTCCTGCAAAGCTCTTTCGAGGTCTCTCGTCTCGACGTATCTCCAGCCGAGCTCGACGAGCCAGCCCGGAATTCCGTCGAGGAGTTCCGTAGCTCTCTCAAGCTCGCCCTCGCTCATCTCGACTCCTGCCTCTCTCAGACCTGCGGCGAGGAACTCCTTCGACAGCTCCCGTGAAAAGGGCTCAATCGTGACCTCCCCGTAAACCCTACCGTAAAGCGGGGACTCATAGTCATCAACGCCGATGAAGTCGTGGAGCAACCCCACCTCCGAGCCTGAAAGCACGAACCTCACGTTCTCTAAGTTGTCATAGGCGAACGCTATCATCGCGAGGACGGCTTTGCCCCCTCTGCCGCCATAATACCTGAGATATTGTGCCTCGTCGAAGGCGATGACCGCCTCGGCGTCGAGGTCGTTGAGCGCCGCCAGCACGTCCGGAAGCTGCGCACTACTATCGAAGGAGA
>QMVQ01000110.1 GCA_003661185.1 Candidatus Alkanophagales archaeon
GGATATAGTTGAAGAGGCGGAGAGGCACGACGCGATAATAGCGATAGGCGACTTGAGCGGCGTCAGGAAGAACCATAAAGGGAAAAAGGCGAACAGGAAGGTCAATTCCATGCCGTTCTACCGCCTGAAGGAGTACATCAAGTATAAGGCGTTGGAGAGGGGCATCCTAGTCATAGAAGTTCCGGAGTTCAACACGTCAAAGCAGTGTTCCCGCTGCGGCTCGATGAATACAGAAAGACCCTCTCAAGGGATTTTCACCTGTAAGGAGTGTGGCTACCAGATTAATGCCGATGTGAACGGAGCTAAAAATATAATGAAGCGAGCCATGGGCTACATGCTCACGGTAGGAGCTGTCGTGACCCAGCTCGAAGGAGAGCGGTTTGTCCTCGTGACAAACCACACTCTCCAACCTCTCGCATCCGGCGGATGCCCCTTTCAGTGAGGGGAGGAGGTCACAGGCAGTGTTCTGGAAATAATTTAAATTTGAAAATATCATCCATCGCGGTCACCTCCTTTCCCCTTTTGGTTGAAAAATCGGTACTTATCCGAACGAGTATCTTCGCATGTGGCGTAAAGTTTAAATATAAGTAAAATCTTCCTCTGAGCGGTGTTTGGAATGAAAAGGCGCAAAGGTGTTGGCGTTAAGACTTTGTTGGCGGTGTTCTTAGTCTTCGGCATCGTGCAAGCCGCTGCTGTGGAGAAGAAAATTCGATGGTTATCTTACAACGAAGGCATGAGTCTCGCGAAGGCGGCGGGGAAGCCCATGATGCTGGTCTTCACTGCGGAGTGGTGCAGCTGGTGCAGGAAGCTTGAAGAGGAGACGTTTTGCGAGGGGAGCGTCGTGACGCTCTCTGCGGACTTCGTGTGCGTTAGGGTGGACGTTGACGAGGAGTCGGAGCTTATTAGGCGCTTCGGGGTGCGTGGCATTCCTGTCGTGCTCTTCACCGACGAAGGCGGCAACGAGCTTCACAGAGTTGTCGGTTTCGCCGACGAGGCGGAGCTTCTTGATGAAATGTTGAAGGCGCTGAGCGCTGTCGGCAAGACTCCCTCGGTAAGCATACAAATTCCAGAGACGCCGGCGAGAAGAATACCTGCGATGAGCCTTGCGCCGCTCCTGAGCATTTTCATTGCGTATGTGTTGAGAAGGGGCAAGAGGAAATAGAGGCGAGGCTATGCGTCGCCGGGCTGCGCTCCGGTTTCTCATCCTCGCCGTTTTCCTTGCACTCTTGGCGCACGGCGTTTTTTCAGGAGAGCCCGCCGAGGTTCTAAGGAACGCCAGGGTGCTTTGCTTGTCGTGCCTCGGCTTGTGAGATGAAGCTCGGCAGAATAAGAACGGGAGTTCAGACGTTCTGGCTGCTTTTTCTGAATTCTACACTGCCTTTGAAGTTTTTTGATTTTCCGGTGTTGAATTGTTATTCGTGCCCGCTGGCGGCGACCTCGTGCCCCTTGGGCGCCTTGCAGCACTTCTTCGCATTGCGGCGCCTTCCGTTCTACGTTGCAGGTGAGCTTGGCGTCGCCGGCGTGCTCGGCGGCGGACTGAGTTGCGGCTGGGCATGTCCTTTTGGTTTTTTCCAAGATGCCCTCTACAAGCTTCCCACCAAGAAATTCAAGCTTGATTTCAAGTCTGCGGAGGCGTTGCGTTTCATGTTTCTGGCGCTCATGATTTTGTTGTTGTTCGGAGCGGTGCTTGCGAGGACGCCACTTTTTTGCAAGTTGTGTCCGGCGGGAGCGTTGGAGGCTGCGATTCCTATCGTCGCCACCGAGGCATCTTTGAGGCGACGGATAGGCATGCTGTTTTACCTGAAGCTTGCGGTTTTGCTCACGTTTGTCGTTCTGGCAGTGGTCTCGAAAAGACCATTTTGCCGCTTTGCGTGCCCCTTAGGCGCAATTCTTTCGGCGTTTAACCCGCTGAGCGGTGTGAGGCTGGAAGTGGACGAGCTTGGCTGCGTCCGCTGCGAGCGGTGCGAAGCGGTGTGCCCGATGCGGATAAAAATTTACGAGACGCCGAATTCTACAAGGTGCATCAGATGCCTGAAATGCCTTGATGCCTGCGAAGGCGGACACATTCACGTCCGTTTTGAGCTGACGCAAGGGACTTAAAGTATTAAAAGAATGAGAATAGAGATGGAGCTTGCATTTTCTGACAGGTTGGATGAGTCTTTGGTGGAACGGTGGCAGGAGTTCCTAAAAAAATATTATTGGGAGCGGATATTGGAGCTTTCTACCGCGTATCCTGAGGAGAAAAGCCTTTACGTAAGTTTTTCAGACGTGAATAGGGGCACGGAGCTGGAATTCGCAAGTTTGCTTTTAGAAGCGCCGGACGTCATGCTTCGCAGTGCGAGAGAGGCGTTGCGGCGCATAGACCTCCCGACAGGCGTCAGCCTTGAGGATGCGCACGTGCGCATCGTGGAGCTGCCTAAGATTCATCGCCTCCAGATAAGGGACATAAGGAGCCACCACATTGGGCGGCTGATAAGCGTCGAGGGCATAGTCCTGAAGATGACGGAGGTGCGTCCGAAGGTCGTAGCGGCGGCGTTCAAGTGCCAGAAGTGCGGGCACGTGGCTTTCGTGCGGCAGGAAGGGCGGGGCTTTGTAGAGCCTGCGGAATGCGAACATTGCGAGAGGAAGGCACCGTTCAGGCTCGCTCCCGAAATATCGAAGTTCGTGGATGCGCAGAAGATGCGGTTGCAAGAGCCACCCGAGGAACTGCGAGGCGGTGAGATGCCACAAATCCTCGACGTGAACCTCGAAGACGACATTGCTGGCGTCGCAACCCCCGGCGACCGTGTCGTCGTTACTGGCATTCTACGCTCGTATCAGAGACACTCACACTACGGCAAATCGCCCTTCTTCGACGTTTATTTGGATGCCATTTCCGTTGAGAGGGAGGAAAAGGAATTTGAGGAGATTGAAATAACTGGGGATGACGAGAAGAAGATTTTAGAGCTCAAGAACGACCCGCACATCTACGAGAAGCTTATAAGGTCAATAGCGCCCTCGATATACGGCTACGAGGAGGTTAAAGAGGCGATACTGCTGCAACTGTTCTCCGGGATTCCTAAGGAGCTGCCGGATGGCACAAGGATTCGGGGCGACATCCACGTCCTACTCGTCGGCGACCCCGGGATTGCGAAGTCGCAGCTCTTGAGCTATGCGGTGAAACTGGCACCCCGTGGTATTTACGCGGGCGCAAAAGGCGCAACCGCCGCAGGATTGACAGCGACCGCCGTTAAGGACGAGTTCGGCGACGGCCGCTGGGCGCTAGAAGCCGGCGTGCTCGTGCTTGCGGACAAGGGAATAGCGGCGATTGACGAAATGGACAAGATGGACAAGAAAGACAGAGATGCGCTCCACGAGGCGATGGAGCAGCAAACTATTTCAATAGCGAAAGCCGGGATTACGGCGACTCTGAAGGCTCGTTGCGCCATTCTGGGGGCGGCGAACCCAAAATACGGGCGTTATGACAAATATGAGCCCCCTGCGGAGCAGATAAACTTGCCCCCGACGCTGCTTTCGAGGTTTGATTTGATATTCACGCTGATGGACCGTCCCGAGGAGGATGCTGACGTGAACCTCGCATCGCACATTCTGAGGACGCACTATGCTGGCGAACTGCTCGCTACGAGCGGCGGGGACGGTGAGGAGATACGGTTAATAAAGCCCGAGGTCCCGCCGCCACTGCTTCGTAAATACATAGCTTATGCCCGTCGCAACGTGTTTCCAGTGATGAGCAAGGGGGCGATGCGGATGTTTCTCGACTTCTACGTCGGCTTACGGCGGCAGGGCTACGGTGAAGACGCCCCGATACCGGTGACGGCGAGGCAGCTCGAAGCCTTAATCCGACTCGGCGAAGCCCGTGCTCGTGCGAGGTTAAGCGACGTTGTCGCCGAAGAAGACGCAGAGCGGGTCATCCGACTCGTGAATTACTGTTTACGCCGTGTTTTCGTTGACCCCGAGACCGGAAAGCTTGATGTAGACTGGGTAGCGGTCGGCACGAGCAAGAGCCGCAGAGACCGTGCAAAAATGATAAAGGAGATAATAAAAGAGCTTGAAGAGGCAGGCGACGGGGCTGTACCGCTTGAGGAAATTTTAGACGTGGCGGAGAGCAGGGGCATAGAAAGAGCAAAAGCGGAGGAAATCATCGAAAACCTAAAGCGAGATGGCATAATATACTCGCCAAAACACGGATACGTGGGCATCGTTCGATGACGTGTTACGCTTTGCTCTCTATTTTACTCCCTTAGCTGCCGTCGCAGTGGTTGCCCTACCCGCTATCGCAATACGCTTAAAGGGATAGTGCCGTCATGAACGATGGTCGCCACAATCACGCCGCTTACACCCATTTTTTCGAGAGCTTCGATATCTTCGTAGCTCCTCACGCCGCCGCCGAAGATTACGTCATGCTCACTCTTCGCAACGACCTCCGAGAGCAGGGGAAGCGCTGAAGCGACGCCTGCCTTTGTGCCGACGCTCCGCAGCTCCAAAACGATAATACTTTCCAGTGGATAATCGTTCAGCATCTCCACGAGCGATAAAGGGTTCCGAATGGATTCATCTTGAGCTAAAACTCGTCCTTGAACCATATCTAAGCTGACGGAGAGCCACCAGTCGCTCTTCGTCGCCTCTTCTGCCGCCCTTTTTATCAGCTTTATCGAGGCGGTCTCCGTGCCGAGAATCACGACGTCGGAAATTCTTGACGCCTGCTGCACGTCCTCCAAGCTCCTAACGCCGAAGTCGAGCAACACTCTTGAAAGCGCACGCAGCTTCCTGATTTTTACGGCGTTGTGGCCGGTGCGCATGATGCGGTTCAAATCGGCAACGTAAACCTCCTTCGGCTTTATCACTCTCACCACCTCCTCAGGCACTGACGTGCCGACTACGACGCTGTATTCGTGAATCGGGCGATATTTCTCACGCTCGCCCTGCACAGCGCGCACGACGGCTCCGTCCAGAATGTCCAGCGCTAAAATAGCCCTCATCTCAAAAGGTTTGCTGAAGTAACAATTATGGAATACTACATGCACGGCATTGTTGGCTCCGCCGTTCTACGCCGCCTAAAGCCACGTCACTTCGACCTCTTCTGGTCTGAAGTTCGGCTTCACCCCCGATTCCTCGATTGGGGTCTGCACGCCGCTCTTCAGCATTAGAAGCCCAAGATACGCAATCATAGCCCCGTTGTCCTTCAAGAAACGGGCTTCAGGCACGTAAAATTTTGCACCACGCTCCTCGCACATCGTCTTCAGCATTCCTTGGAGACGCTTGTTGGCGCTGACACCCCCCGCCAGCAGAACTTCATCCTTCTCGCAGTGCGCCACCGCACGCTCTGTCACCTCTGTCAGCATGGCAAACGCGGTCTCCTGAAGCGAAAAACAGACGTCCTCGACGCTGTGCCCATCATTAACCGCTTTTTCGGCGGCGGTTTCCAGCCCTGAGAACGAGAAGTCCATGCCTTTCACCACATAAGGCAGCGGTATGTATTTGCGACCGCGCCTCGCAAGCTCTTCGATTTTCGGACCGCCGGGGTGACTAAGCCCCAAAAAGCGAACGAACTTGTCAAGGGCGTTCCCTATGCCTATGTCGAGTGTCTCGCCGAGTATGCGGTAGTGTCCTCCTCTATACGCTAAGACTTGCGAATTTGCGCCGCTCACGTAAAGCGTCACCGGGTCCTTGGTGCCGCACCGCCACCGCCCGACCTCAACATGAGCGATGCAGTGGTTCACGCCGACCAGCGGCACTTTTAACTTTAAAGACAACGTGCGCGCCGCCGTCGCCACCACCCGCAGGCAAGGACCCATACCCGGACCCTGCGAAAATGCAACGCCGTTAATGTCGTGCGGCGTGACGCCATGCTCCGCTGCCGCTGAGAGCGCTTTGGAAAGAACGCCCTTAATTTCGGCGGCGTGGTGCTGCGCCGCTTCCCTCGGATGTATTCCGCC
>QMVQ01000111.1 GCA_003661185.1 Candidatus Alkanophagales archaeon
CGACAACTTCAAGCCGTCCGAGGTGGAGAGGGTAGTTGATTTGCTCTTAAAGAGCTATGCGATAAAGCAGAACAAGGGCGTAAAGCTTAGCAATAAGGAGAAGGAAGAGATGGGAATCCTTAAAGGCATGCAAGATGTTTTAAGGGGTAAGTTCGTGAGGGTTGGGAAGACTCTTGAAGATTTCATAGGGTGAATAATGCGCAAAGCATTCAAGTCAATTTACAAAAGCTTTATAAGTTCTAAATCAAGAGCTAATAAGAGCTGAGAGGAATCGCGATTGGCGAAAGGGAGGTTCGAAAAATGAAAATTAGAATAGTTCCAGAGATTGTGGAACTAAAAATCCTCTATGAATTAGAAGAGCCAATACCTAAGGGCGACTTAATAGAAATGCTTAAAGATGCTGGATTCGAAGAATTTACTGAACCAGAAAAAATAGTAATTCCCGGTATTGGTCCATTAAAGAGGGTTAGCATTGCTAAAAAGGGAAACTGTGTTATAAATTATGATAAAAATGTAGGTTCGATTAGTGTATCTGGAAACGATTTCGAAAATGTTTATTTAACATTTAGAGAAATTAAAAAAATATTTGAGGAGAAAAACCTACTTGACGAAGTGAAAAAGTTCGAATTTCATACAAGGGTGAAAGTCCAAATTGGTGAGAAGCCCGAAAGTATGCTAAAGATAATTGCTAAAGCGTTTGGAGGCCAATATTTACCTGAAAGCAAAATGAATAGACTCAATGAATTATTTGTTACAGAGTTACAGCCATTTTGTATCAGACTTTATCCAAAAAGCTACGAAAATTTCATTGGAGACTTAAGGAGAAAAGATGATTGGATTGACATATATATGTTTCCTTACATACCAAATACACGATATTTATCCGTCTGGATCGTTTTTAGAAATAAACAACTTGAGAAGGTTATAGATTTTGCATCTCGTGTCGAAGAAAAAATAAAAGAGATAGTAAAGGTGATTGCTGATGATGCAGAGTAGGACTACCGATTTAATGAGATATTTCAATCCTGAATCGACAGCGTCGGAAGAGGAGGGAATCGTGTCCATATCCGACATACTGTACAAACATGAAGAAGACATTTACAGGCTTGAGAAAATTCTCAAAAATATGTTGTATAGCTTCGACAAAATTTTGATAAAAATTGATGAAATGTCCAACACAATCGAAAGTATAAAACGTGAAGTTAGTGAACTTAGAGAAAAACTCGAGGAGCAGGAAAGGGTGATGTTTGTTAGAGAAATATCGTTTGAGGAAGCTAAAAAGCTTGCTGAAGAGTATATAAAAAACAAGGAAGACGATTACATCGATCCCCTTGAGATAGCTGAAGCTTTACAAATACCTTATGAGCAGGCCCATGAGATATTTCTTGCACTAATTAAAGAAGGTAAACTCAAATTGGAGGGGTAAGTGATGCCCGAGTATGAAGAGATATTTGACCCTAAATACGTATTGGTGGGTGAGAAGTTAGTTTGCGTAGCAAGAAAAATCGGTAAGCCAAGAGTTAGAAAAGGATCATCTGCACATAGAACGCAAGAAGTTACAGCCGAAGGTACTCAAAGTGACCCTGCAAGATGTTTTATAGCCAAAGTAGCTAGAATCGTGAGAGATAAGTTTTAAAAATAATTACAAAATAACCAAAGACATCTTTAGGAATAGGATAGGAATGTATATGCTACGGCAAGGAGAGAGGTAATCTTAATAATATTCATAATGAAGCATGAAAAGGTAGTCAAAGAATTGGTTCAGAAACTGAAGGAAAAGTTTGGGGGTAGGATTGAATCGGTAATAGTGTTCGGCTCTTATGCGAGGGGTGAATGGAGAGAGAAAAGCGACATCGATGTGTTGATAATCGGTGATGTCAAGCTCGATGAGATCATGGACATCACTTACCCTATCCTTTTGGAGCATGGAGTATACATTTCACCGATCGTTATGAGCAGGGATTACTTCGAGATGCTAAAAGCCGAGAAGACGGGTTTTATCGAAAATGTTCTGAAGGAGGGGACCGCACTGTATGGCGGAATACGAGAAGTATCTCGAAAAGGCTCACGAATCCCTTGAATCAGCTAAGATTCTGTTTGAAAATGAGAAATACAACGCTTCAATTAGCCAAGCTTACTACGCTATGTTCTACGCATCTAAAGCACTTTTGAGCCTTAAGAGGATTTATCCTAAGACTCATAGGGGCGTAGTTTCGGAATTCGGGCTTAAGTTTGTGAACGAAGGGTTTATTGAGGAGATTTACGGGAAGATTTTAGCCAAAGGAATGCAGTTGAGGGAAAGAGCCGATTACGATGTTTATTACAGAGCTTCGAGGGAGGAGGCTGAGGAGTTAATAAACGAGGCTGAAATGTTTGTAGATGGGGTAGAAAAGGCGATAGAGGAGATTTTGGGGCGATTATATGCTCTTTAAGAAGGTTAAGGTAAGGGGCAAGGACAGGGATGGCATAGTGCTCGAAGTTAGAGATGGATTTGCTAAGATTGTTTCTGACGGAGAGGAGTTTTGGTATCCCCTAAGCGAGCTGGAAGAGGTAAAAATCGTCGACAGGCTCATTAAGGGCGATCTCGACGATCCCCTTGATTTCATCTTGTCTATGGATGCTTACAGATTGTACACGGAATACAAGTTCAATCCCTACGTCCTCGCCTCCTCTACGAAGATAGAGATCTTTCCTCATCAGATAGACGAAGTTACATTGATGCTTGACAGACCCCGCATTTTGCTTGCTGATGAAGTAGGTTTGGGTAAGACGATAGTTGCGGCGCTCGTCGCAAGTGAGCTTTTAGCGAGAGGTCTCGTGAAGAAGTTGCTTTTCGTAGTTCCAAAAGCTCTGGTTGATAAGTGGATGGATGAGCTTCGTGAAAGATTCGAGATGAACGCCGAGCTCCTCGATTCAACTTATCTCAAGGTTTACGGGAATCCCCTTGAGAGAGAAGAGTTCTGCTTCGTTGCGTCTATGGATACTCTAAAGCAGGATCACTTTCTCAGTCTTTTAGAAAATGCTGAGATCGACCTCGTTGTTGTAGACGAAGCTCACAAGCTCTCCAAGGGGACCGACAGGTATATGCTTGGCGAAGTTCTCTCGAATAGGGCTAAATTTCTGTATTTCCTAACTGCCACTCCTCACAGGGGAGATGATGAAGACTACATTGCAAGAATGAAGTTACTCGATCCTTACGTTACGGACATTGAATCCGCAGGATATCTTGTCATTCGAAATTTGAAAGATGACGTTATCGATCTTGATGGCAAAGAAGTTTTCCCACCAAGGGAAAGTAAGACTATCGACATCCCAATTACCGAAGAGGAAAGGAGAATCCACGAAATACCTGATGAGTTCATAGCAAAAAAGCTTGAGCTGGCGAGATTGAGTGGGGGTAGGAAAGAGATAAACTCTGCGAGGTTCTTGGGAGTAATCCTCAGGAAGAGAGCCTCTTCATCGTTGCACACCCTAAAGATTTCGCTTGAAAACAGAATGAAGAGGTTGAGTTACGACGAATCTATCGACGTTGAAGAACTCATAAAAAAGCTGAGAGAGGCTGAAGAGGAATTTGATGAAGCCGAGAAGGAGAGAAGGGAGCAAGAGATTCTCGACAGGATGATACATCCGCAGGAAGTCAGAGAGATCGCTGAGATGGTCAGAAAGATTGAAGAATTGGGTGATAAGGATTCAAAGTTCGGGGAACTCCTCGAAATGATCGATCGAATTAAATCAGCAGATAGAGATGCCAAGATCGTCGTTTTTACGGAGTATAGAGACACGAAAGATTATCTTATCAGAAGGCTTTCTGGAAGATACAGGGTTACGGGCATAGATGGCACGATGAGCCTTGAAGAGAGAAAACGAGCTCTCGAATACTTCAGGGATCAGAACGGTGCTGATGTAATGGTGTGCACCGATGCCGCTGGAGAAGGAATAGACATGCAGTTCTGCAATATTGAAATAAACTACGACCTCCCTTGGAATCCTACGAGATTAGAGCAGAGAATGGGCAGAGTTCATAGAATCGGGCAGGAAAGAAAGGTGTATTACTACAACTTTGTGATCAGAGACACTCTCGATGGATACATTCTATCGAAGCTCTTGCAAAAGATCGAGAACATCAAGGAAGCTATGAGCGATAGAGTCTATGATGTTATAGGAACTCTAATAACGGAAAAAGATCTGAACGATCTATTCGAAGAACTCTTGAAAGTTCCTAAGGAGCTCTGGGAGTCGAAGGTTAGGAAAATCGAAGATGTAGTTGAAAAGAGAAGGAGTATACTTGAAAAGATCGATCGCTTAGTAGCTGGTTACAGGCTTGATAGAACAAAGCTTGAGGATATCAGGAAGATTGGAAGAGAAGCTGTGGATGAGAGAGAGGTCAAAAGATTCGTGGAAGTCTTCGTCAATCACAGAGGAGGTAAGGTTGAGAAGTTGAGCGGTGATATATACAAGGTGGTTTTACCGAGAGATTTGGCACAAGAATTGAATAAAGGTGTAATTACTGGAACTTTTTCGAGAAAAACCGCACTGAAGACGACGTATCCTTATTTGGCACTAGGTAACAAAGTAGTTATGGCTATGCTTTGTGCGTCGATGAAAGATGGTATAGCGGCATTCAAGCAACCATTCTTTAAGGGGTTATTATTCTTCTACAAGATCTCGATCCTCGATGGGATAGGGCAAGAGAGGTTTGGAAAGTTCGTTGGTATAACTGAGGAAGGTAAACCAGTGAATCCAAAAATTATCTGGGATCTTGACCCCGTTGAGAAAGAAGAGTTATCACCTCCATCGATTGTAAATGACGCCATGAACAGGGCGGAGGAAAGCGCTTCTAAACTGGCATTAGAGGTCGCCGAAGGAACTTCTAAGAAGTTTGAGGAGATAAAGGAGAAAACGAAGCAGAGCATTGTATCATACTACTCTAACGAGATAAGTAAGCTTAGTGAGAGAATTAGAGAGTATGAGCAAAAGCTGTCGGAAGCGCCACATTACACTAGGTTAATAAAAGGAACTCAAACGAGAATTAAGCGGCTAAAAGATAAATTAATGGATAAACTAAAAGAGATTGACGAAATTTACGAGTTACAGCCATATTATGAACTTGTTGGAGTTGCCTATGTCATACCCGAAGAGGGTTACGACACAAGAAGGTCTGTAGAGCTTGCTGGGATGAGAGTAGTACTCGAATACGAATATAAAAGGGCTAAAACTGATGAGGAAAGAGCAAAGATAAGAGACGTTTCGCATGAGTTCAGAGGATATGACATAGAATCCTTTGATAGGGTTATTGAGGTTAAGTCCTTTAAAACCACTGGTGTTATAGAGCTAACGAGCAACGAGTGGATCGTAGCTTCGAGGATGGGCGATTACTATTGGTTGTACGTTGTTGAGTGTGCTTTGGATGATCCTAAGATAACGACTATTCAAAACCCAGTTAAGATTTTTGGAAAAGTTGTAAAGAAGATGCCAGTAGTCGAGTATAGATACATCATTGAAGATTGGAAAAGGTTTCTATCTCAACAGGTTACCTAAAGTGTGGAGACTATATTGATTTGCCATTTTGTAAGTTCAAGCAGCCTTGTTCGCCGTATTGACAAAAGAGCAACAACCTCAAAATGGATTGGAATTTCCTTTACAAGTTCTTGTTCAGAGGCTTCTTGTTCGGCTTGAAAAACTTTTCTTTCCATAGGAACTTTGCTACCCTTGTTTAAGCCATTTACCCTGCTCTCTTTCAGAAGACTCCTGCAAGCAACAGAGAATACAAGAGAGCTGAGCTCAACGCTGAACGTATCTTTGGCAATCTTGGTGAACATTGAACTCGGCGTGGGCGGCAATAGCTTAATCCTCCCTGCGACGTTCCGTGTCGATCAAGCTCGCTCACATGCAGTTTCGAGTTTCCGGTTGGGAGAATTTCAGAGTC
>QMVQ01000112.1 GCA_003661185.1 Candidatus Alkanophagales archaeon
TTTCGGCAGCAGCTTTAGAATCTCGGCGCTCACGAGCCTGTCGTATAAGACGACGTCGGCATCGTCTAAAATCCTTTTAGCTTTCAAGGTCAGGAATTCGGGGTCCCCAGGACCCGCACCTACGAGATATACTTTCCCCACACTTTCACCATACTGTTGCTTATTTTAAAGTGTCGTGCGCGTTTCTGAAAGAGCAAAACCGGGTTTCCCCCTATTTATGGTTCAGAACCTTTGTTATAATATGGACGTCATAGGCTTAGGCGCTTTGAACTTTGACGTTTTATACCTCGTTGAGCGGATAGCGAGGGGGGGCGAGGAAGTGGGCGTTATAGACGTGAAAAGCGCAGCAGGCGGTTCCGCCGCAAACACGACCGTCGGCCTCGCCCGCTTAGGCTTGAGTGTCGGCTTCATCGGCGTCGTCGGCAACGACAGCGAGGGCGAGTTCATCCTCGAAGAGTTCCGCAAGGAGCACGTCGATACGTCTCGCATAAAAGTAGAGGAGGGACATACCGGAAGAGCGATGAGCTTCGTTGACGCCGAAGGAGAGCGTGCGCTTTACATACTGCCCGGCGTCAACGACGCCCTCCACCTCGAAGACCTCGACATCGAATACGTGAACGACGCAAAAATCCTACACACCAGCTCCTTCGTCAGCCGAGAGCAGCTTGAGATGCAGAAAGCGCTGGCGAGGGTTATGAAAGCGAGGCTCAGCTTCAGCCCCGGCATGCTCAGCTTCAAGTTCGGACTTGACGACATCTTGGAGATTGTGGAGCGGAGCGATTTTCTGTTCCTGAGCTTTGAAGAGCTGGAGGCGCTCGTCAAGGGAAGGCTTGACATCAAGCAGGATAGCGGGCAAAGTATTAAAAGCAAGAAGAAGACGCTCGCCGAGGAGGGTGCCGCATTCCTTGTGGATTTGGGAGCGGACGTGGTGAGTGTGACTCTCGGGAAACTCGGCTGCTACGTCGCCGATGGCGAAGAGCGGCACTTCGTCAAAGCGTATCCTGTGGAAAACGTCGTGGACACAACGGGAGCCGGCGATGCCTTCGTCGCTGGTTTTTTATACGGCGTGCTGAGCGGAAGACGCTTGGAAGACTGCGGGCGGCTCGGAAACATTGCGGCGGCGTTCTGCATCAGAGAATACGGATGCAGAAAGGGACTTCCGAGCAGAGAACAGCTCGAAGATGCGTTTTCGAAATTCGCCGCCAAATAACGATGCAGCACGGCGAGCGCCGTTAGCTTAGTCGGCTTTTGCATTGCTTTTCATCACGCCCGTCGCCTTGGCAAACTCACGCATGTCAAGCTTGGCTCGCAATAACTCATAAATCTCTAAATGATGCATCGAGTCATACACATTGGTGCCATGCTTTATATGGCTTCAACGACGACCACGGTGGCGTCGTCATCGTCCTTGCCATGCTCCTCTAATATTCTTTTTGCGGTACTTTCGAGGCTCGTGAAGTCATATTCCGAGGGTGCAAACCTCGAAATACCGTCAGTGCACATTACGAGCACGCTGCCGCTCCTGAACGAGTATTCGAACCTCCGTAGCTTCCTGAGGTTGTAGCCTATTATCCCGCCGAGGGACGTAAGGTGCGAAGTGCCGCTTTTCGTCTTTATCAGGGCGGTGATGTTACCTACGCCCACGTAGGACAGCCTTTCTTTTTCTTTATTCACGAGGGCGGCGCCGACGACGGCGCCCCTTGTTCCCATAAGGGACCCGTGGCAGCCACGCACGAACATCTCAAGCTCGATGCCGAGCCTGAAATTCCGCTCTGCGAACTCTAAAACTTTCTGGGCTGCGACGCTCGCCGCCTCACCATGCCCCAAGCCGTCAGCCACCACAACTAACGCATTTTCATCAAATTCTCTCAAAAAGAAAGCATCCCCGTTTACAGTTTCACCTTTTTTTGGACGTGATGCCGCCGCAAATCTCAGCTCCAACATTGTCCCTCTTTTCGGTTTAAACTTTAAATCGCTCCTCCCTGCGCCTGTAGTCGCTATGACGCACGTCACACAGTCTGCGCTGGGAGTAATGATTTCGGTAGTAAGTCCACAAGCGTGTAACTTCTGATTTGCGATCTTCTTATGCGGCTTATCTCGCCGAGCTTGTAGTCGAGGACTCTTACGTTATATACATCTCTCGCATACAAGTCGAAAAGGAGCTTGACCCTAACGCCATTCAGCCTCAGAACTATTGCCCCCGGCGAAACTGCGTATTTCAAATCTTCTACTTGATTCACGATTTCGTTCTTCACAAAGAAGGGCGGGACTAGCGGCGGGTCTATGCTCAGCTCCTCCTTCCTCATCTCGACAGCACGCTCGACGGCGTCGGCAACGCTCTTCAAAAGGTCGATTTCCGTCAGCTTTTTAAAGCGGTGCGGGTAGCGTCCGATGCCGCTGACGTAAATGCATCCCTCTAAGCCCTCAATCTCGGGAAGCCCCGTAACGACTACGGGCACGTTCAGGTCGGCAAAGTGTTTAATCTTGTCCTCGATGCACCTTTTGAAGTTGCCCAAGCACACGACTGCGACATCATGCTCCTCAATGAGTGCGCGTTCTTTCTTGCTGAGCTGTGCGATTCTCCTGCCCACGCCCCTTGCGAGCCCTATCATGTTCGTCTGGGCGCCCCGCCGCCTTAAAAATTCGGCGATATCGCAAAGCGGGTGCGGGAGGTGGTGCCTCGTCACCGTGGGTGCGACGACGGCAATCTCGGTTCCGAGAAGCGGTGCCTTCCTTATCGACCCTTGTATTTCCTTGACGCACGCTACGATGTGCTCGTAGTCCTCGACGGGTGCCGCAAACGTAATTTGCGCCTCTTGGGCGAAAATACGCTTCGTTATGATGTAGCCGCCGAGGTCCTCAATAAGCTCTAAGAGCTTCCTGTGCTTGTAAGAGCCGCCCTCGAAAATGTAATTTTCATACATCCTCCAAACTTGGACGCCGCTTTTAAAGAAGGTTTCGCTTGGGTTAAATCTGCTTCACCCTCTTATTCGGCGTATGCTCGAAGAGCTAGGACAAAGGAATTTGGAGAAGTGCATCCAAAGGAATAAAGAAGAAATGAGCAGGCAGGACATGGTAAAGCTTCTGAAGGAGTATGGAATCAAGCCTTCGAAGTGGGCGGGGCAGCACTTCCTCATTGACGAGCGGGTTGCGTGGCGTCAGATAGAATACGCAAACGTCTCCAAAAACGACGTGGTTTTAGAAATAGGCGCCGGGCTTGGGAGCCTTACTGAGAAGCTTGAGAGGGTGGCTGGGAAGGTTTACGCCGTTGAGAGGGACGAGCGGCTCTGCGAGGTTTTGAGGGAGCGGTGCGAGCGGGCTGAAATTATTCAAGGCGATTTTCTGAAGGTAGAGCTGCCGAGATTCAACAAGGTCGTCGCAAACATCCCTTATAAGCTATCTTCGGTAATCACATACAGGCTGCTGACGCTCCGCCCGAAGGTTGCAGTCATCATGTATCAGAAAGAGTTCGCAGAGCGGATGGCAGCAAAACCACGCACGAAACAATATGGGCGGCTTTCTGTCTTGGTGCAATTCTTCGCCGACGTTGAGCTTTTGGAAGTCGTGCCTCGCCGCTCGTTCTTCCCGCCGCCGAAAGTGGACTCGGCAATTGTGAGGATAAAGCAGATGCGTGAGCTGGACGCCGCCGGCAAAGAATTTTTGCAGTTCGTTAGTGTCCTCTTTTCGCAAAGGCGGAAGAAGCTGAAAAGTAGCATTAGGAAGCTTGGAATCTCAGAGCGCGACTTCGACGGCGAGCGGCGTCCCGAAGAGTTGAGTCCCGAGGAGCTTTGGGAGCTGTTTCAGAAGGTCAAGCAAGCTAAAGCTTAGAGCCAAAAACTAAAGCTTAGAGCCAAAAACTAAAGCTTAGAGCCAAAAACTAAAGCTTAGAGCCAAAAACTAAAGCTTAAAGCTGAGAACCTCTTCTCCGTGCTCCTTTGTCCTTATCTTTACTTTTAGATTTTCAGAGGCTGCCATCTTCGCAAGCTCCAAAATCTCGTCTCTACTGAAGGCTTTTTCCCGCCTCAGCCGCTCGTCCATCGCAAGTTCAGGGCGTCCCTGCTGGATAACGTATGTGCAGGAGCCGAAAATACTTCTCAGCTGCGATGCTATTTTCTTAACTTCTGCCTCCGCCACTAAGCCCCTGAAAACAGTCGTCACCGCTTCAAAGTCCGCATTTTCACGCCGCAGAACCTCTAAGGACGCACGAACACGGGCGGCGACGCCCTTGACACCCGTTATTCTCTCGTAGCTCCCGTCATCGAGCGGCGCCTTCACGTCTATGAAAACCTTATCCAGCAATTTTTCCTTAAGCAGCTTTTCCAGCCTTTCGGGGTAAAACCCGTTAGTCTGAACGGCAACGAGCAAGCCCTCCTCCCTCACGAGTCGAGCAAGCTCGGAAACCGCTGCAAACTGCATCAGCGGCTCGCCGCCGGAAAACACAACGGCATCGACAAGAAATTTAGCATCCCGCACGCCTCGCATCAGCTCCTTAAGCGGCACGTAGTTCTTGCCCTCTAAAATCTTGTAGTTCTGACAGTAAAGACAGCGCAACGGGCAGCTCCTGAGAAAAATGACGTGCGCCACCTTGCCACGCCAATCCACAGTCGAAACGTGGACGACGCCCCCAACGTTCGCCTTAACTTCACCTTTCATGCTTTCACCCTGAGAAGTTTCTTCTCCAACAACTTTAGCTTTTTCCCCTCTTCAATCCTCAAAATCCAGCGCAATGGCAGCCGCTCTCGCTTGTAAAAGGCGCCAGCAATCGCTCCGCAGAGCGCAGCAATGGTATCAGTGTCGCCGCCGAGGTTCACAGCCGCAATAATCGCCTTTTTCAAATCTTCTGTCTGGTAAAACACGGAAATCGCTGCCGGAACGGACTCGTGCGCATACATACTCACGCCGACCTCCGCAGGTAGCTTCCAAAGCGGCGTCGCCACCGCTTCCTCCAAAACTTTGTCTACCTTTGGGAAATTGGTTTTCGTGCCGAAGTTTCGTCCACGCCTCGCACCCTCCAAGCTTGCTTTTAAAATTTTGTCTTTTTCGTGCCGCCTTGCTGTCGAAATCCCTGCTTTCCTTGTCGTAATTGCCGCATGCACCGCAAATGCGATGGCGCACGCACCGGAAACGGCAACGTCGGCGCCGTGCGTCACGAGCGTCGCCTCCACGACGTTCCTTAATAAATTTTCGGGAGAAGAGCAGATGGCAACCGGCACAGCACGCACCGCAGCGCCGTTCGTGGCCCCCGAAGTTGCAACAGCATCTATGTTTTTCTCAAGCCTTTTCAGAGCCTCCGTCGTGCTCGGACCGATTCTGCGGAGCCTCGCTCTGTTTTCCAGAAGCTTCTGTGCTATTTTTTTGCGGTTGACGCTACGCGCCTCGACCAGCGCCTCGGCGGTCAGCAGTGCTAAGAGCGTGTCGTCTGTCGTCTCCGCACCGCTCAGGAAATCCGTTATTTTACCATACCTCCTCAAAATTTCTTCCCGCGGCAGACCCTCTATGGGGGAGCCCAAGACGTCGCCCACCGCGAGTGAGATTAAGCATCTACCCGAGGGCACATCTTTATATGTGATGAAGACGATATAAAAGAGTAGAGAAGGACAGCCCTACCAGCAGGGGGCTTATTAATTTTTACGTGAGCTATTCAGTGCGTCCGAATCACGGGAGGTGGGAGCTTTGAGAGTCGCTATATTTGGACAGGGATATGTAGCATCTATACTCGCCGTTGGGCTTCAAAGGATAAAAAACGGCGAGATAGGCTACGTGGGCATCCCGCTTGCGGACTGCATCCCTGCGAAGGTGGAGGACATTGAGCTGACCACGGCATTCGACATTGACGTGAGCAAGGTGGGCAGACGCCTCTCAGAGGTCGTTCGGGCATACTGGCATGACGGGATAAAA
>QMVQ01000113.1 GCA_003661185.1 Candidatus Alkanophagales archaeon
CCGTCCATTCGCTGCAAAGCATTCCTCGCCACTTGGTTTGGAGTAAGAGCTTGTCGCACGTTGTGCAGCCAGTTGGAATCCGCCCGCCTTCCTTTAGAAACCCGCTCCTCCACCAAATACGTAAGAGCGGCTACTTTTTTACGTCGTTCAGAAGCCCCCTCGCTTCAAGACCATCCGCAAGACCCGACATCACTTTTTATCCAAAGAATCACGATGATTAATTCTGTATCCGCTTCCAGCATACAACTGACGTAACGCATCAGCCAAAGGGGGGGAGATAATTCCACGTATTTCAATAAACGAAAGCTAACAGGCTGCCGCCGATGCCGAGTTCTTTGGCTTTGCGGTGGGTCATGACGCCTTTTGACGTCGTCACTATGAGAACGCCGAAGTCTCTGGCGAGGAGAAAACGGCGCTCCCACTTCTCAAACTCGTCCTTTTTGACCGGGAACCTCGGCTTTATGGCGTTACAGTTGTTGATTCTGCCCTTAAGCATCACTTTTAGGATGCCTGCTTTCCCGTCGTCTATGAGCTCGAACTCCTCGATGTAGCCCTCGTCTTTCATGATTTTAAGGACGTTGCCGATGAGCTTCGACGCTGGCTTTATTATGCATTCCTTCTTGCCCACCCGTTCTGCATTTTTTATCGCCGAGAGGGCGTCGGCAAGCGGGTCGTTCAAACTCACCTTACCACCTCACATATATTTCTTGAAGCCCATGTCCTTCGCCACTTCCCGGAAGCACTGCCTACACAGGTAAATGCGATATTTCCGGATGAGTCCCTCCCGCCTGCCGCATCGGCGGCAAGCGTGCGCCCCTCTACCGAACTCTTTCTTGCTCACCATGCTTTCTGCCATTCTTACCCCCTAAAGCTCCCGTTCCACGAAATATCTTGCGAGTTGCACCATGTTCTCTCTCATCTCTTCATTCACGCCGTCTGCCTTAAATCTTTTTATGCCCCGCACCCCCCGTTCAAGGAACTCCCGAGCTCGTCGCTCCGCATACTCCAGCGAGCCGTATTTCTCAAATATTCTGATGACAGCTTTTATCTTCTTCTTATCGTATTCGGACATCGCCGCATATATTTTTTTCTTGTCTTCCTCGGTGCAACGCCCTAAGCAGTGGACGAGCATCAGCGTCGGCTTACCCTCGGAAATGTCCTCGCCTATCCGCTTTCCGTATTTCTCCTCGTTGCCTGTGAGGTTTAAGAGGTCATCCCGTATCTGAAAGGCGATGCCCACCGCTTCCCAGCAGCGTCCCAGCTTCCTTGCATTCTCGAAGGCAGCGCCGCCAGCGAGCGCTCCGCACTCCGCCGACGCCGAGAACAGCGCTCCCGTCTTCTTCTTCAGGTGCTCGATGAGTTGCGGCTCGCTCATCTCCTTGCGCTCTTTAAACTCGAGGTCCATCGCCTGCCCCTCGACGAGCTTAAGGCTCATCTCCGTAAAGACTTCAAGAATCCTCCATGCTGTCTCCATACTGCTGAAGCGCTCTTTATTCTGGAGCAACGCTTTGTATGCCAACGAATAAAGCCCGTCGCCGGCGTTGAGCGCTGCGGGAATCCCGTATTTGACATGCAGCGTTGGCTGCCCCCGCCGCAGGACGCTGCCGTCTTGAATGTCGTCATGGACTAAAGAAAAATTATGGAACAGCTCAAGGCAAATGGCGGTCGGCAACGCCCGCTCTAAATCTCCTCCGACGAGCTCGCAGCTCATCATGCATAACGCCGGACGCAGTCGCTTCCCCCCTCTGCTAAGCAAATCCTTTATCGGCTCGTAAAGCAGAGTCGGCTTCCTCTTCCTCAAATACCCGGAATACGCCTTGTTAAACGCCTTCACGTATTTCTTAAGGAATTCTAATTCTGCCTCACTCTTCACTTCTCTCACCCAAACATCGCACAGCAGCCATTATTATCTCGACAACCGCGTTCTCGTTGAATTTCGCGGTGTTTATAATTAAATCATACGTGGAGAGGTCTTCCAAGTTAATCTCGTAATACTCCTTGTAACGCCTCTTTTCGGAGCACTCTCGCTCGACGATGGCGGAAAGCGCCTTTTCAAAGGGGATGCCCTCTCTTTTCCCTACCCTTTCCGCTCTAACCTCCAAAGGCGCCTCCAGCCAAACCTTTAAGTCTGCGGGAACGAAGAACGCCGAAACTCGCCCCTCTACGATTATGTCCGGCTCACGCATCGCTAATTCTTTTTGAAACTCGTCCAGCCGCCGGTCAAAACTTGCGTCTTTCTCAGCGAGCTTGCTGAAATCCTCCAAGCTTAGGTTAAGCTCCTTTGCGAATCTCCTAAAGACTTCGCCCGCCGAAAGCATCTTAATGTGCAGCTTTTCTGAAAGTAATCTTGCGGCTGTCGTCGTACCGCTCCCCGGAAGCCCGCATATCACGATTCTCATGTTATCACTAGCGGCGAAGCTCTAAAAACTTCCTAACGAGCTGCCCTATCGGTATTGAGCATATGATATACCAAAGGACCCAGTATGGGAATATAAACCACCAGTCCGTCAAGTCGGTTTCGCCGACGAGCGGGAAGACCGCCTGCATTATCTCGCCGTTCTGCGAGACGAAATAGTAGAGCCACATGAACAGCGGGATCGTGATGATGCTGATGTAAGCCATGGGCTTCATCTGCTGCCTCAGCATCTCCCCCGAGAACTGGGTCTGCTCCTTCATTAGCTCTAACCGCTCCTTTTCAATTTTTTTCATTTTGAACTTATTATTTTCTCGTTTTGCCTCCAAATACTCTTTTTGAAGCTCCCGCAGCCGTTTCTGGAACTCTTTCGCCTTCTCCATGAGCGTCCAGTCAATCGTGTAATGCTGGATGAGCGCCGAGTAGACGCCCGTTAACAGGGCGAGCACGAAAATGACGAGCAAGACGTTACCGCCAAAGAGCGGGATGAGCGGTGAGAAGACGGCGTCTAGCGCAACGCCCATGCCGTTACGGAGTTCAGGGAAAATCATAATGCCAAAGAGCAGCGAGAAGCCAAGAACTAAGAAAAACCTCTCAACACTCTCTTTTATCGCATTTTTCGAAGCTTGCATCTTTCCTTCCCCCTACATGCTTCAGGAGTCTTTAAGTCTTGCCCATATTTAAGTCTGCCATTTGAGGATATGAGCAGAGTCAGCCACCTGATGGCGGTCGGCGCTCTAAAGCCGCCGCTCTCATCCGCTCAATCACTTGCGAGGGGGTCAGCGTCGCCTTCCTCGGGTATTTTCTGTTTTCTTTAACGGTTTCAATGAAGGTGGGGAAGTTGAAGGGGGAAGCCATGCCGATGACGTAGGCAGTGTGGTCAGGAAGACCGCTAAGGAGCTTGCTAATGCGGTAGCGGGGGTAGCCGGTGACGCTTGCGATTTGTTCGTGGTCGGCGCCACTCATAAGTCTGAAGATGACGAAAGTGTTGCACTGCGAGAGCAACGCCTTGCTGACGTAAGCAGGTCGCTGTGTGATGATGATAAAACCGACGTTGAAGCCGCCGAGTTGCGAGAGGCACGCCGTCAGGATTTCAGTGGAGAGTTTCCAGTGCTCGCCGTAGGTTATGGCGCTGCGCTCCGGGGCGTAGAACTGAGCTTCCTCTACGACGACCATGCAAGTCAGGTCTTCGCCTTGCGTCGCCACTGCGTGGTCGAAAAGCGGACGAAGCACGTTGTAAATGGCGAGCTGCTGGCTGCCGATGTCCCGCTCCTTGGAGAGGTCGAGGAGTGTGATTTTATGGTCCCTAACGAGGTCCACGACGCTATCTGGCTCCGTTTTCATCTCGGCAAGGCGTCGCAGCAACGCCTCCCGCTCCTCGAGCAGGCGCAGCATGCGTTCTCGCATGTCGCTACGCCGCTCCCCCTCTGCACACTCCTCCCAGACGGAAGCGACGTCGCAAAGCTCCTCCGGCGTCAGCTCCCCTGCGACCACCCGCCGCACCCTCGAATGCACGACTTCGACGACCCTCGCATCCGTTTTCCTGCTCTTCGCATCGAGCCTCAGGAAGGAGGCGACCTTGGCAGCATCCATGCTTGAGAGCGCCTTAAAATCCTCAGGCATCCGCACCGCAACCCGAGCACCGACATCCGACAGCGGCTGTATATATTCGGCGGTGCGGTCAATCACGAGGAAGTGGCAGCCCCGCTCCACGCCCCTTGCTATCAAATTCAGCACGAACGTCGTCTTCCCGGAGCGTGTCATCCCGCACACTGCCACGTGTCCCTTGGTCATCGCATCCACGCTAAAGCTCAGGTCAAGCCCGGAGTGCGGGTCTCTGCCGAGCGTGAGTTGTATGCCCTCGGCGCTCGTGTAGAACGCCCGAACGTCATCGGCAGACGCCTCGTAAACCTTCTGACCGGGCAGCGGCGGGTAGTCTGCGCTCTTAAAACCCCCGTCAATATACCCTAAAAATTCTGCCTTTAACAAAACGACTTCCTTCTCCCTGCCTAATTCCACGCCGCTTTTCACAAGAATCGGTCCGAAGGAAAGCGGTAGCATATCTGGATTGTTCGCTTCGCCGTCGAAGATTCGAGCTAAGCACAGCACGCCTCGCCGCACAGGATGCTCGAACATGCAGTAAGAGCCACGCTGCAACGCCCCCTCCTTAGTCAGAAGCACCGTGAACTCGTCTATGCCGCTCGGCGAGATTACAATGCCCACATCTTCCCGCTCGCCGCCGCCGCTGCAGTCGGCGGCTGCGTCAGATACGCCCCTCCAGCTCAAATTCCTCCCCTCGCTGTGGGCGTAGCATCTCCAGGGCGTGCAGGTTGTTCCAGACGAGTCTTGAAAACACCGCCTTAAAGGTATCCTTGTGGATTCTGACGAGGCTGTCTGCCCGTAGGATGTGTGCGGGGACTCCGGTGACGACGTCGGAATCTGCGAGTATCAGCGACATCGCCTCCTCAGGCTCGACGCTCTTTGGGAATTCCACCCTTATCGGACCCTTAGCCTTCGATGTCTTTATATAGGCGACCCGAATTTCAAAATTTTTTCCCGCGACCTCTTCATACCGCTGCAGCATCGGGTTCTCGCCGACGTCCAGCACCACGAACTCGCCGACGTCCAGAAATTTATCCAAGAGGACGCTGTCGCGGTGTTTACAGTTCGCCTTCGCCGCAAGAAGGCGGGCGGTCGGACGCTTCACCACGCCCAAAATTTTCGTGTGCCGCCTCTCGCACAGCTCCAAAAGCCGAAGCATCCCAGTCAGGCACGAATGCAGCCGCTCCTCGTAGCGAACGTATTTGGAAACGCCCTCGTCGTAAACCTCCTCGACGCCTTCGAGCAGCCTTAAATACTGCGGTCTCAGAATCAAGCCCCCGTCCAGCAGGAGCCAGTCTGGTCGCCTATTTACGACGACGCTCGCTGCGACTCGGACTGTCAGATGTCTCTCGAACAGGGAGAGCCACTGCTGCTCCCCGTCCTCGGCATCTATTAAAACAACAGAGCCATCAGATGTAGGACTTTCGTCCTTCAAGATCTTGAGCGGCGATGTATAGGCGAGTGCGGAGGCGACGCCCACGTAAATGCCCTCACAGCTCTTTCCGTTGGAGCCGCCATCAACACCCGAAATGATAACGTCCTCATCAACATGAGCGGCAGCACGCCTCTTCTCAACGACCTCGCTGAGCGTTTCCACATCAGCAGCGCTGACGCCGACAAGCCGTAGCTCCAAAGACTGTCGCATTATCCGCTCAAGCAGCGCCGGATACGGCTCCCTCGCAAAATACTCAAGCGGCAACTCGTAACTCAAACTCTCTAACCTCTTAGCCTTTAAATTCCTCATCTCCGTGACCTCCTCCCTCCATTAAAATGAAGGGCATCCGCCGGATGCACGAGGTTGGGGAGTGTGGCTCGCTCAGGACGAACCGCTCCCCGTTGGGCTGAGTCACGACAGCTC
>QMVQ01000114.1 GCA_003661185.1 Candidatus Alkanophagales archaeon
GCAGATCGCCGACGGGCGGTGGCTCTCGCTGAAGACGTTGCGCTCGCCGCCCATAAGTACATGGAGGGATATCGCTTTAAGGGAGCCGAAGGAACAGGCGACAGCGTTCCACGCAACCGACATCTGTAAAGCGTGTGGAAGCTGCGTGCTTCGTGGCGAGCGGAGCCCGCTGTGCCCCAGCGTCATCTCGTTAGACTTCATAGAGCTTGGCGAGCAGGGCTGGGGTCCCGCAAGGAATATAACTGCGTTCACCGGCGGCGACATCGCCTGTTGTCCTGAGTTCTACGGGATGACATACCTCCAAGGCAGAATTGATGCGTTCTGGCTGCAAGGCTTACGACGACAAAGTGCACAGAAAGCTTACAGGAGTCTCTAACAAAAGGATTTTGGAGTTGCCTGCGGAAATCGTGGACATGGGATTCGTGCTCGAAGTCCCCACGTTATACATCCCCGGCTGGGTCGAGACTTGCATGTTCTGCGAGAGATTTGTCAAAACTAACTGTTACTGCGTGCCGAGCGACCACGAGCCTAAGTATTTCTGTTGCTCCTCTGTCAGTTCTTCGATTTCAATGCCCATGGTTTCGAGCTTGAGGCGGGCGACCTCCTCGTCAATCTCTTTAGGCACGCTGTAAACATAGCGTTCGAGTTTCTCATGGTTTTCGACGAGGAATCGTGCGCAAAGCGCCTGATTTGCGAAGCTCATGTCCATGACTTCAGGTGGGTGTCCGTAAGCTGCTGCCAAGTTCACGATTCTGCCCTGTGAAAGCAGGTAGAGCTTGCGGCGGTCTTCAAGGACGTATTCGGTGACGTTCTCGCTTATGTCTTTCTTTTCGACTGCCAACTCCTCCAACTCTTTTAAGTCTATTTCCACGTTAAAATGCCCGGCGTTTGCGAGAATTGCCCCGTTTTTCATCAGCCTGAAATGCTCGCCCCGAATGACGGAAATGTCGCCAGTAACCGTTATGAAGAGGTCGCCGATTTCTGCGGCTTTTCGCATCGGCATGACTCGGTAGCCGTCCATAGCCGCCTCTAAAGCCTTTCTCGGGTTGGTTTCGACGACGATGACGTTGGCGCCCATACCTCTTGCTCGCATCGCCACGCCCCGCCCGCACCAGCCGTAGCCCGCAACCACAACGGTCCTGCCGGCGAAAAGGATGTTCGTGGCATTCATTATGCCATGCAGCGTAGATTGCCCCGTCCCGTAGCGGTTGTCGAACATCATTTTCGTCTCTGCGTCGTTTATCGCTATTATTGGGAATTTAAGGCGCCCCTCGGCGGCAAGCGCTCGTTCTCGAATGACGCCGGTCGTCGTCTCCTCGCAGGCGCCTTTAACGTTCGTCACGAAGCTCTCAAGCGATGTGTGCACCGCTGTTATTGCGTCGCCGCCGTCGTCGAGGATGATGTTGGGCCTCAGCTCAAGCGCCTTCGCCAAGCAATCGTAATACTCTTTCTCAGTCTCGCCTCTGAAAGCAAAAACCTTCATTCGCTCCGCAAGCGCCGCTGCGACGTCGTCCTGCGTCGAAAGGGGATTTGCAGCCGTGAGAGAAATCTCGGCGCCGCCCGCCAGCAGCGTCAGCATCAAGTTCGCTGTCTCTGAGGTTACGTGGAGGCATGCCGTTATCTTAACGCCCTCCAACGGCTTTTCTTTCTCGTAGCGTTCTCTAATTTTCCGCAGAACAGGCATGCGCTCGCCTATCCACTCTATTCTCTTTTTTCCTGCATCTGCAAGGCTTGCATCTTTTATTATGCTCATGGTTACCCCTCGGTTATCTGCACAAATAACGAATGGGCTTCCTGCCGTGTCGAAACGTGATTGGCTTTGGAAACGGCTGTTATGTTCATCCTATACGCTGCCGGATAGCCGCCGGAGCAGTTTAGATAACCGGAGTAAAAGACGTAGATACCCTTGTTGAGGTATCCCTCCCAGTGTCCGCATTCGGGCGACGTAGACACGATGACATTGCCGGGAACGCCAAAAGCGATGGTATCGCCCTCGATGTAAAGGTCTTGCTGCGTGATTTCCACGTAGCACCGCCGCCATACATACAGCACGAACACGTCAAAATCCTCAGGAGCCTCTGCATAAAGTAGACTCTCTACGCTGAAATTTCCGGGCAAAAGAACTCGATACACCTGCCCTTTATCCGCAATGGCACCTGCGTTTTCCCCCGCACCCGCAACGGCAACTCCTATTGCACAGACCACTGCGACCGCGATGACCAGTAGTTTAATGCTCATCTTTCACCACCTCCTTGCATAATGTTAAGGATTACGGAGGCGATTTCAGAAATTTCCAAATCCCTCTGCTCGCCGCCGTAGTTTTCCTGCGGATTGTAAAGGATGAAGATGCCATCTTCGGCGTGGACGGCGTCGTCGGGACCCGTATCATTTTCCTCAAGGTAGAGGCGTTGATGCCCGACGGTGCCTGCGGAGCGCCAGTTCAGGTCGTCGAAATAGACCATAAGGTCCGGCGGGTCGCCTTCGCACCGCTCGTAAATCTCTTCAGGTTTGAAGACTTCCGTGCGCCACTTCTCGCCGTCTGGACCTCTGACGCTGCGCAAAGCCTCCGCAAGCTCGTCCCGCACATCTTCATACTCTTCGGGCTTCACGACGCCCTTACGCTCCCGCCCCTCGACGTTCAGGAAGATACGAGCGTAGTAGCCACCCCAACCCCACGCTATGGTGCGCTCCCAGTCAACGCCTGCTTTCTCGATGCTCACGACGCTCTTAGGATACTCTTTCAGCTTCAGAAAGCTTTCACGCATGAGAAATTCATTAACGCAAAAAGCCCCTCTCATCCTCTTCGCCCCATGGTCCGAGACTATTAGAACAGCAGTGTCCTCATCAAGCATGTCCAAAAGTGCTCCTATTTTCTCATCGAGGAATTTATAATAGTTTTTGATGGCGTCCTTGTATTTCCTAAGCTCCGCATCGCTGCAACGCTCGTGTAAATGGTGTCCCTCGTCGAAAAACTTCCAAAAGGCGTGGTGCATCCTGTCCAACCCGATCTCGACGAACGCAAAGAAGTCCCACGCACGATTCCGCATCAGGTATTCTATCGCTGTAAAATGTCGTTCTGTCATCTCGTAAAGCTCCTCCAGGAGTTTGTCTCGGTTTTCTGTCCTGAACTCCACATCGAAAATGTAGTCGCCGACGACGCCCGTTATCTCGTGTTTTAGCGACGATGGATACGTCCACTCGTGCGAGGCGTCCGGCGTTATGAAGCACGAGATCATGCAGCCGTTTACCTTTTTGGGGGGATAGGACGGAGGAATTCCTACCAAACAAACTTTCTTGCCAGCTTTTGATAACAAATCCCATACGAATTCCTTTTTTATCGATTTAGAAGAAGCGATCCAAATGTCATTATAGGAATAGCGGCGGCGATGCCTAAAGCCATAAAGTCCAAGCGTTCCGGGGTCACAGCCCGTGAACATCACCGCCCACGCCGGTATCGTGATTGCGGGGATGCAGCTTCTTAACCGCCCATACATTCCGGCTTCTACGAGCTTTTCGACGTTAGGAAGCTCTCCTAAGAACTCCTCGAACAGCAATTCCGGTGGCGCTGAATCCAAGCCTATGACGAGAGTTTTCATGGACATAAATTTTTATCCAGACACTAAATTAAAACTATGGGGAAGGGCACGAAAAAGAAAAAATACGTGGCGCCGGAGCTACGCCCGGTAGAGGGTATGTCCGACAGAAAGTTGGTGTCTAACGAAATCGACATAATGGTAATGCTTCATGCAGTTTTCAGCTTTTAACGGGGACGAGTTTGGATGCAGAGAAAAAGTGTTAATGCGGGGCTTAGCCCTGATATCATCGCCACTTTGAAGAGGCAAGGCTACCACCTCGTCGGCAAGCACAGCGCCGTCAAGCCGTGTTTGTGGCTGAAGAAGTCGCTGCGAGGCGAGGGGCTCTGCTATAAAGGACTTTTCTATGGCATCAAGTCACATTGTTGCGTGCAGATGACGCCTTCGATATTCTGCAACCAGCGGTGCCTGCACTGTTGGCGTCCCATCGAGATTTTGAACTTCGAGGACGTTACGGACGTTGAATGGGACACACCTGCGAGCATCGTGGACGGCTGCTTGCGGGAGCAGCAACGCCTCATTTCCGGCTACAAAGGCGCTAAGACCACGGACCTCAAAGCGTTAGATGAGGCGAGAGCGCCAAAACACGCCGCAATCTCGCTAATTGGCGAGCCGACGCTCTACCCTCACTTAAAGGAGCTCGTCGAGGAGTTTCACAAACGAGGAATGACGACGTTCGTCGTGACGAACGGGACGAAGCCGGAAGTGTTGCGCCGCATCACACCGACGCAATTGTATTTATCGTTGAATGCGACGCATGAGGGGCTTTACAGGAAGATCTCGGGTGCCGACTTCTGGGAAGAGATAAAAGAGTCGTTGAGGGTGCTGCGACGCAAGGACGAAGAGGGCGTGAGGACTGTGATAAGGATAACGTGCGTGGAGGGCTTGAACATGGATGACGCTGAAGGTTATGCGTCATTGGTAAAGCTGGCGGCGCCGGCGTTCGTGGAGGTCAAAGCCTACATGTATCTTGGTTTTTCGAGGTTACGTCTTCATAGAGATGCGATGCCGTCACACGAGAGCGTGCGCAGATTTGCAGCCGAAATCGCGGAGGCTGCAGGCTACAAGGTTGCTAAAGAGTCTGAGACAAGCAGGGTTGTCTTACTTGCCCGTGCTCTTGGGGGTTAAAATGAAAGAAGCAATGTTATATGAGAAGCTTGAGGGGGAGAGAGTGCGTTGTAATGTCTGTGCGCACAAATGCGAGATTGCGGAGGGACGTTTCGGAGTCTGCCGCACCCGTCAGAACGTCGGCGGGCGGCTCTTCACGCTGATTTATGGGCGTGTTTCCTCGGAGCACGCGGACCCCATTGAAAAGAAGCCGCTGTTCCACTTTTATCCCGGCAGTTACGTTTACTCGCTCGGCACGATTTCCTGCAACTTTAGATGCCTACACTGCCAAAATTTTTCGATCTCGAGGCTTACCGCCGAGGACGTTAGCGCTCGCCGCTTCACGTTCGAGCTTTCGCCGTCAGAGGCAGTGCGGCGTGCCGGCGCCATGGGTTGCCAGGGCGTCGCTTGGACATATAATGAGCCGACAATCTGGTTTGAATTTACTTACGACTGCGCACAGGCGGCGAAGCGTGAGGCGCTCTATACCGTCTACGTTACGAACGGGTACATAAGCGAGGAGGCGCTTGAAAAAATATCAACATTTTTAGATGCCGCCAACGTGGACGTCAAAGCCTTTAACGATGACTTTTACAAGAAAATATGCGGCGCACGCTTAGAGCCCGTGTTGGAGACGTGCGAGCGTATGCTTAAGAAGGGAATCCACATTGAACTTACATATCTCGTCATTCCAGGGCATAATGACGACGATGAACAATTCAACGACTTTGCGTCGTGGGTTGTTTCCTTGGACGCATCCATCCCCGTGCATTTTTCAAGATTCTACCCCTGCTACAAGATGCTGGACGTGCCGCCGACGAGCGTTGCGACGCTCGAAAGAGCCCAGAATATTGCAAGACGCAAGGGCGTTGAGTTCGTTTACCTCGGAAACGTTCCGGGGCATGAATACGAGAACACTTTCTGCCCAGACTGCGGCGTGGTGCTCGTGGAGCGGCATGGTTACAACGTCCGCATTAAGTTCAATGTCGAGGGCGGAAGGGCAAGGTGTCCTGAGTGTGGCAGGGAAATAAGATTGGTGATTTAAGCTGGCATTTAGGCTGGCAAGCCGGAGTCCGGCAGTGGAAATCGGCGGCGGAAGCCGGCGGCGGAAAATAGCGGCGTGGGTCGAGGTCGTCGCAGGACGCTGACCGGATGGGGATAAAGCGGA
>QMVQ01000115.1 GCA_003661185.1 Candidatus Alkanophagales archaeon
CCTCCATGAGCGTGTTTACATAGGCGAGGGGCACAGGGAGGTTATAGACCATGTGAACCGCCGCTTGAAATACGACGAACTGACGCCGTCTGCGAAAATAGAGCTGAGTTACGTCTTAGAGAAGATAGTTAAGGAGAATGAGGAGAAGTTTATAAGGGTGTTCAACGAGGCTTCGCCGATAACGACACGGCTACACACGCTCGACCTCCTACCGGGTATCGGGAAGAAATTGATGTGGGCAATCCTTGAGGAACGTAAGAAAGGTCCTTTTAAGAGTTTTGAAGATTTGACAAAGCGTGTTAAGGGGTTATACCATCCTGAGAAGATAATAACACGGAGGATAGAAGAGGAACTTAAGGATGAGAATCTCAAATATAAATTGTTTGTTGGTAGAGCAAGGATGTTTGAGGCGTTGTAGGGATGGCGACTGGAAAATATTGCCCGAGGTGCGGGTTCAGGGTTGATGATTTTTATTTTTGTCCAGCGTGCGGCCACAACCTTCGGCTGCGTGCGAAGCCCGCACCGTCACCGCCAAATCCTTTCGTTGCCGCCGTCCTCAATTTCATATTCCTCGGCGCCGGCTACCTCTACATGAGAAAGCGGCTCAAGCTTGGCGTTGGACTGCTTTTCGTCTTTTTCCTGTCCTTGCTTGGAGTCATCACTATGCAACTAGAAAATGCGGGCATTGGGCTTCTTATCCTTGCAATTGCGGATGCCGCCTTATCGCTCACGCTTGCAATCGACGCTTACGAGACTGCGAAACTCAGTTTTTCCTCTTAATTCCGCCGACGGTCCGTGTGCAGCAGCTGCACGGGGCTTAGCCTTTAGTGAGGTTAAATCTGAGCTGCCGGGGGTCGCTGAGCGAGAACACAGTTCGGATTGCCCAATCCTTTTCTCGCTCGTTTTCTTCCAAGAGGAAGTAAACCTTCTCGCCGGCGAGCCGCACGTCCGAGAACACTTTGAGGTCGTGCCCAACGCAGACGCTTTGGTCGCAGTAGAACTCGCAACGCTCGCCGTAAAAATAGAAGCAGCGGAACCTTGGCTTGAGCACACCGAGCGTCTTCCCGCCGAGCGTGTCTCGATGCAAAAATTCGCCACTCTCAGTGATTCGCTCCAGAGTTCGCAAGCGCCTCCGCGTCTCTTCTACCCTGCCCGTCACTTCAATACTCTTGACGCGCATGCTCTCGGGTCTCCTGTCATTCTTTGGGAAGAATTCCGCAATCTCCACCTCCACCACGTCCCAGACGTTCAGCCCGTCTTCGACCGGGTAGAGCCTCTTCAATTCCCAATCATCGCTTATCGCCACAGCATTCTCGGCGTTGGCGTCGAGTAAAACCATGCTCAACCTCTCCGGCAGGAGCTCCTCGAACCTGCCCTCCTCAAACCACGAGCGCAACGCCCACAACTTCTTTCCCCCTCTTTTAAAACGCACCAAGCCGATGTCGCCTTGGAGCTTCCTCACATAAACATGATAAGGCGCCTTCTGCTTCAAGCGGCTCGACGCCGCCTTTATCTCATGCCACGTCAGCGGCTCGTCCCGCTCCATTAGTATCCTATAAACTTCGCCCTTGAACGCGTCATACCTCATGAGGACCGCCTGAAAAAACAAAGTTAAGTAGGGTTAAAAAGGTTTCAGGAGCGTGTTGCAGATGAGTGAAGAAAGTGGTAAAGAAGTTTTGAGGGATGAGGAGGGCGTTGAAGAAGTTTTGATGAAGTATAGGGAGGCAGGGAAAATAGTAGCGGAGGTGCGGGAGCAAGCGGTGACGATGGTTAAGGAGGGCGTGCTCCTCTTAGAGGTGGCGGAGTTCGTCGAGAGCGCCATCAGAGAGAAAGGTGCGGAGCCGGCGTTCCCATGCAACATCTCGCTCAATGAGGTGGCGGCGCATTCCACGCCCGCTCACGACGACAAGCGGGTCTTCGGTAATGACGTCGTCAAGCTGGACATCGGCGCCCATATTGACGGCTACATTGCGGATACCGCTGTGACCGTGGACCTGAGCGACGAGAACGGACGGCTCGTGGAAGCCTCAGAAGCAGCCCTGCGCGCGGCAATAGAAATAATTCACGAAGGCGTCAGCACCACAGAGGTCGGCGCCGCCATCGAGAGGGTCATAAGGGAATACGGCTTCAGGCCTATTGTCAATCTCTCAGGACATGGGCTTGCGAGATATGTAGCGCACGCGCCGCCTACGATTCCGAACGTCGGGCAGCGGAGTGGCGTCACTCTCAAGGAGAACGACGTCGTCGCCATCGAGCCTTTTGCAACGAACGGCGCCGGCAAGGTCTCAGAAGGGAGCATCGTGGAGATCTACAGCTTAGTGAAAGCGAAGCCTGTGCGGCTCCCAGCAGCACGCAAGCTCCTTGAGGAGATAAGGAAGTATAATACACTGCCGTTCGCAAAGCGTTGGCTTCCGAGGGTGCAGCTCGACCTTGCGCTCCGAAACCTGGAAGCGGCGGGCGTCATACGCTCGTATCCAATTTTAAGAGAAGCAGCACGTGGCTTGATTTCACAGGCTGAGCACACCGTTATCGTGAAGAAAGACGGCTGCGAGATCATAACGGCATGACGAACGTGCGTGCGTGAGACTGGGCTGCGGCGATGAACAAAAAGAGCGTCACCTTGTTTTCGGGAAGTAAGGGCTCGACGGGAGCTGGCTGGGTTTCGAGTCTCGCAACCCAGAGGACGTGAAAGGGTCAGAGATGCCGATCCGCTGGGCGAGTTTGGCGAATTCCGCACGTTCGTGACTGCGGGCGCCGCTTTTCGAACGCACGTTCAAAATCGTGCCGAATGGAGTTAAAATAGGAAAGTATGACACATGGCTTTCGAAGTAATACTCGACATGTGTCATTTGGAAAGACTTTTAACGTTGCACTTGTTATAATAGTGCTGCGAGGGGAAGAGAGATGAGTGTGTCAGGCACAATAAATCTGATATGGCTCGAAGGGCAAGACTGTGCCGGCTGCACGATTTCGACGAAGCAGGCGAGCAACCCCACGCTCATTGACGTTCTCGTTGGCACAATCCCAGCCCTCGGAGAAATTCGCCTCGTCTTCCACCCCACGCTCATGCCTGATTGGGGTGAGGACGCCGCAAAGGTGCTCGTGGACGCCGCCGACGGAAAATACGACCCTTTCGTGCTCGTCCTTGAGGGCGCGATTCCCGATGAGAGTAAAGCTGTTGGAGGCGTCTTCTGCGTCGTTGGCGAGGTGGGCGAGAGGATTTTGAAGCTTGAGGACGTGGTGCGAGACCTTTCAAAACGGTGTGCAGCGGCGGTGGCTTTGGGAAGCTGCGCATCCTTTGGGGGGATTCCACATGGCTCGCCTAACCCCACAGGTGCGAGAGGGCTCCTTGACTTTCTCGGAAAGGACTGGAAGAGCGGGCTTGGACTCCCGGTGGTCTGCGTTCCGGGATGCCCACCGAGACCAGACAACATAATTCAGGCGCTCGGCAGTTTGGTGCTTGTTGCGAGGGGTGTGACGCCCGTTCCTGAGCTGGACGAGTGGCACCGCCCGAAGTTCCTTTACGGCTACACTGCCCACGAACTTTGTCCGATTTGCGGCTTCTACGCAGAGGGCAAGGACGCCCATGCTTTCGGCGAGCTTGGTTGTCTTGGCGGCATTGGCTGCAAGGGGATAATAACGAATTGCAACGCTTCCACTTCTTGGACCGACGGCTACGGCGGCTGCACGAGGACGGGCGTTCCGTGCTTTGGCTGCGCCGATCCGAATTTCCCAGACCCACCAACTTCGCCCTTCTTCGCAAAAGCACCCGCAATGGCATTCGTAAAGGAAACCTTTGCTGGCAACTGGGGGCATTTCAAAATGGGGCTTGCGAGGTTGAAGAGGAGGAAGATTTGAGGTAAGGTGGTGTGAATGGCGGTCCGTGAGCTAACAATTGAGCCTATCACGAGGATTGAAGGGCATCTTGGTGCTCACGTCAAGATTGACACCGACGCCAGAAAAATAACGGATGCCTACGTTTACAGCCCGATGTTCAGAGGCTTTGAAATAATTTTGGTGGGAAGAGAGCCGTCAGAGGCGATTATGATAACGCAACGCTCCTGCGGGGTCTGTCCGGTGCCGCATGCGTATTCGTCGGCTATGGCAGTTGACCAGACGTATAAAGTGTCGCCACCGCCGATGGCGGTTGCGCTCCGGGTGCTTGTTCACGGCGCAGAACAGCTTTACGACGCCGAGGTCGGCGTTGTGAACCTTGAAGGATGCGATTACAGCGAGACTCTCGTGAAGAAGTTTAATCCTGACTGGTGGGAGGAGGCAGAGAAGGCAAATGCCGAGCGAGTGGACATCCACGGCTACGAGAAAATCTCAGATATCATGCGAGCGCTTAACCCCTTTACCGGTGAGCTTTACGTCCAGTCGCTGTTAATACAGAAGGCAGGGCACAATATGGCTGCAATTTTTGGGGCGAAGCACCCGCACGTCCATTCCTTCGTCCCCGGCGGGATCTCAAAGGCAAATCTGTCGCCTTCGGACTTCGAAGCTTACCTTACACTTCTGATGCGGCACATAGCGTTCTCGAAAAAGCTTGTCGCCGCAACTGATGACCTTCTCGACTTTGTGCTTAAGCAGGGTTACGAGGATGTGGGGACGAGGGAAGCAAATCTTTTCTCCGTCGGCGCCTACGACGCCCCTGAACAGTATTCCGCCGAATATTCCGACATTGGAAAGTTCGGGAAAGCGCGTCTCGTTTCTCCCGGCGTGATTCTGAACGGAGAACTTGTGACGACCGACCTTGTGGAAATAAACGTTGGCGTCAGAGAGTTCATCGGGCGTGGCTGGTATGAAAACGACTGGGAGCAAGAGTTCAGCACCGACCCACTCGGAAACAAGATTGAGCGAGAGCATCCGTGGAACAAGCGGACGAAGCCGAAGCCTGGGAAGTATGGAGACTGGACGGGTGCCTATTCTTGGGTGACCGCCTCTCGTTGGTTCAAGGGCGGTAAGAGCCACGTGGTCGAGCTTGGACCGCTCGCAAGGATGTGGGTCACCGCAAAAGCAGGACTCGTGCCAGAATCTACCGGCAACAGCCTACGCTTCGAGCTTCCTGCATCGCCAATCCCAGGGTTCTTCGCTGAGAAGTTGGAGCTGGAGTGGAAAATTCCGGAAAAGCCGAACGCAGTCGAAAGGATTAGGGCGAGAGCTTACTACCTCGCTTACACCGCTTATTGCATGCTGAAGATGGTGGGGAGTGCCTTAGAGCTGCTGAAAGCCGGAAAGACGGAGGTCTGGACGGAATACGAGCGTCCTAAGGAGGGAATGGGCTTCGGCGCTGTTGAGGCGATGCGGGGCGCTTGCATGCACTGGTGTGTCATGAAGAACGGCAAAATCCACAACTACCAGTATCACGCGCCATCGACGTGGAACCTCTCCTGCAGAGACCCTGAGGGTCAGCCAGGACCTGTGGAGGACGCTCTACTCCAGACGCCCGTCACCGAAGCTGGCGACGTTGATGGCTGGAAAGGGATTGACGTTGTAAGAACGGTCAGGAGCTTCGATCCATGTCTTGGATGCGCAGTCCACGTCCACGTCGGAAATAAAGTCGTGAGGCACAAACTCCTGCCTTATCCCTCTAATTTTTAACATTAAGAAGCACATAACAATTGACGAGGACGAATCACCTTAGCCCTACAAGTCGCTTGTCCATATAAAGAGAGAAAGAAGAAATCAGCCCGCCAAGAGCCTCCACTTTGCCGTGTCTTTGCTCAGAAGTTCGTGCGTCGTGGCGTCGTAAATGTAGACGAGCTACTCTGCATGGAAAGGCGCTCTGAAAGCAGGCAGCCGCCAAGAAAGCGTGGACGTGCGCTCTAAGCCTGCGGATTGTGTTAGCGGTGTCGTCACCAATAGGA
>QMVQ01000116.1 GCA_003661185.1 Candidatus Alkanophagales archaeon
CCTATCTCTCCAAGAGCACTTGCTGCTTCCCTTCGAACATGCCTATCTTTATGTCGTAAAGCTTTTATCAATCCTTTAACATTCTTCTTCTCTTGCAGCCTTTTCACATTCGGCTCAAACAACCCATCAAATATTCCCATTTTCACACCTCCTTAAATTTATTCCTATAGCGGCAGCGGCAAATTGCGTATAACTTAGTATATACGAAGTTCGCTTTTTGTTCGGTTTTGGAAGGATATACGAAGTTCATGCTATCTCCAATTTTGGCAGTATATACGAACTCATCCATCTTTTTCACCTTTAACCATCATATCTAGCGGACTTCTATTTTTCTCAAATTTTTCATGGCAACATGAATATAAATCTCCGTCGTTTTTGAACTTTTGTGACCAAACAACACCTTATTTGCAACACCCAACATTTCAACAGAACTTAGAGACTTGTGGTATTTTAAATTAACGACCCGCTCACACCGCCCCTTGTCCTCCCTTTCGGAAGGAGCCTTGCGGGCAACAGAAAGATAAAGCCGCATACAAGCCCACCACTCTTAATGTCGCCGAGAAAGCCGCTCTTAGAGCGTAGCTGCGTGCCCAGCCCGACGGGGAGGCGCTACGCCCGTTTTCGCGGAGTGGCTCACGCCCTGCCTCCGATTTTCGCATCCACCGCCACGATGTAAGCGTGCGGCGCATACTGCTTGACCCTCCTCGCATTCAGAATTTCGCAGCGGAAGCCGTGAGCCTCGACGCCGCCCCTTAACTCTTCAACTGCGGCTCCTATCGCCTTTCTAACGCCCTCAGAGCTTCTCACCTTGCCCCCACCGGCATCGACGGCGGACTTCACGGCGTAGTAATGCAGGACGCAGCCGTCCTTTGCCATTTCCAGCGCATTTTCCAAGAGGGCAAAGGCGTCGTGCGGCAGGTTCATGATTATCCTGTCGGCTATGCCTCTTAACCTCTTCGAAAGCTCTCGAACGTCCCCCTCCAAAACCTCGACGTTCGTAACCTTATTCAGCTCGAGATTCCTCCGCAGGTAGCAGATGGCATCCGGGTTGATGTCGATGGCTATGACGCGGGCGGCACGCCTCGCCACTTGGATGGCAAACGTCCCGACGCCCGCAAACATGTCAACGACGGTTTCCCCGCCTTTGACGAGCGCTGAGACACGAGCACGCTCGTAACCGAGTCTCGGGTTGAAATACGCCCTTTCCAAATCCACGAGGAACTTAAAGCCGTTTTCCTTGTGCACGGTCTCAGTCCGCCGCTCCCCCGCTATTATCTCGAAGCGTCTCGTCCTGTAAACGCCGCTGACCGCCGATGCACGACGCACGACGACCTTGACGTTCTTATGCACTTTCAATATCGCCGCCGCTGCCCTTTCTGCAACTTGTCGCTCCTCCGCTTCATCGTCGCACAACGGAAGCGCCGTAATCACCGCGATATCTCCCACAACCTCGTAAGACGGCCTGAAACCCAGCAAACCCTCGACGGTTTCTCGCCTCACAGCCTCAAAATCCTCAATCAAAAATTCAAACTCAAGCGCAGGACTTGCACCCTTTAAAACTTTCTCAACTTCCTCTTTCAAACCTTCCAAAGGCAGGTACACGAAATTGCTGTCAGCTCTCGCTCGCACGTCCCGCCGCAGTAGTCCTCGTTCGGACAAAAGCCACCTTACTTCCTCTCCCCGCCGCTTTGGCACCCTGACGCAGAACGCTTTCACCACCGGCATCAACGCTACTGCTTTTTCCTGATTGATAACATGAACGGGTGACGACGGAAGGCTTTATTGCATTAGCGACTTGGTAGCGGCTCGTGGCGAGGCACGATGCATGGACGGAAGAGCACCCGCTCCAGCCTCGCTTTGTGGCGTTGTTGATGGAAGAATTGCATCAATCGAAAAGTTTTATAAAAATCATCAACATAGCTGCACCAATCGTGTCTTTCCAACATAGGAATCCGGTGGAGAATGATGAAAGTTGTGCCGAGTGGGCGGCGAAGGTTGGCAAGTTGGTTGTTTCTGCTCTTAGCGCTTTGCGTTCTCAGCGCCGCTTCCGTAGTCACGATTTTCGTGCCTGACGATTATGCTGATATTCAATGGGCGAATGCTGCAAGCGCCGGGGACATCACCGAGTTCAAAACGGGTGCCAACTGGATGGCAGGTAACCTTAATGGAGAGGGGGGTTGTATATTTAATTATGCAAACATTAAAACTGAAGGTTCTAATACATATTACGTTGCTCCTTGGGGAAATGACCGCAATCCGGGAACGATAGACCAGCCTTGGAGGACTATTCAACATGCCGCTGAAACATTGTTGCCAGGTGATACGGTCTATATTAAAGAGGGAATTTATAATGAGAGGGTTATCCCACAGAATTCGGGAAGTCCTGGAAATTATATCACATACACGGCATATCCCGGCGATACTGTCATAATTGATGGAGCTGATATATCTTTACCGGCGTGGGGAGGATTGTTCGATTTATCGGATAAGGCATACATTAACATTTCAGGATTAAAGATAATAAATGCAGGTCCAAATGACAATAATGCCGGAATATTAGTAGATAATTGCAGTCATATCACCATCAAGAACTGCTATACATATAATACCACTTCATCAGGCATTGGTGTATGGGATAGTAACAATATAACCATAGATGGCAATGAGGTTGTGCTTGCCTGTGATGACGGCGAGCAAGAATGCATTACAGTGGCTAACACCAATACGTTCGTGGTCAAGAACAATCGTGTTCACCACAGCGGACCTGGCACGCTTGGCGGTGAGGGTATAGATATAAAGGACGGCTCATCAAACGGAAAGGTCTATAAAAACGTCGTGCACGATATAAATCGTCTTGGTATTTATGTAGATGCCTGGGATAAGCATACATATAATATTGAAGTTTATAAGAATATTGTATATAATTGTAGCGGTGACGGTTTCTGCGTCGTCTCTGAGAAGGGAGGACTACTTGAAAATGTCAGTTTTTATAATAATATCGCCTACAATAATGAAGAGAATGGCTTTAGTTTCGGGCATTATGGTGAAAACGCACCATCTCGCCCACTAAGGAATATTAAGGTAGTAAACAATGTTTTCTATAACAACGGGAAGGGGACGTGGGGCGGTGGAATATCGGTTGAAAGCGAAGATGCAGAGGATATTGTAATAAGAAATAACATCGTCAGTCAAAACTTAATATTTCAAATACAAGTGGAAGTCTCAATACCAAATCTTACAATAGACCATAATTTGATTGATGGTTATCGGGGATATGAGTATGAGACCAACGGCACTGACTACGTAGCAGGCGGCGGCCCTTTGTTTGTAAATGCTCCTGCTGCGGACTTCCATCTGCAAGCACACTCCCCTGCCATAGATAACGGCTCTTCGGTGGACGCCCCAAATGACGATTTCGACGGGACTCCTCGCCCACAGGGGGCAGGATATGACATCGGAGCTTTTGAGTTCGCTTCAAATCTAAGACCAATCCCGGAATTCTCAATTAGCCCGTCTCCAGCCTTTGTTAACCAAACAGTAATCTTCAACGCTTCATTGAGCTACGACCCAGACGGCAGCATAACTAACTACGAGTGGGACTTTGGGGATGAAAACGAAACACGATGGGATAAGGCAGATAGCTGGCTCTATCAACTACAAAATATTGACCTCGGGGCAATAGCCAATTCCTCCTTCGACCTGGTCGTAATTGATTACTCGACAGATGGAACTGAAGACGGCGAATTTACATATGAGCAGATTAATAACCTTAAAAAGAAAGGAAAGCTCGTAGTAGCTTACATGAGCATCGGGGAAGCTGAGAATTATCGCTATTACTGGAATTCTTCTTGGGATGCAGATGATGACGGCATTCCGGATGCGGGCGCCCCCTCTTGGTTGGATAGAGAGAACCCAGAATGGGAGGGGAATTATAAGGTCAGATACTGGGAGACGGGATGGCAGAACATCATTTTTGGCTCACCCGACAGCTATCTCGATAAAATCATGGCGGCAGGCTTCGATGGTGTTTATTTGGATTGTATTGATGCTTATGAATATTATGCGGAGCAAGGAAGAGAAACGGCGGAGCAGGAGATGGTTGATTTCGTGAAGGCGATTTCGAAATATGCTAAGGAACGAAATAAAAATTTTGGCATTTTCCCTCAAAATGGAGAGGCATTAGCTGAGCATCCAGATTATATCGTTGCTTGCACGGGCATTGGTAAAGAGGATACCTGGTATGATGGTGATATCCCACAGGACGGGACTTACACCGATGAAGTACTGAGATACTTGGACATGTTCAAGCAAAGAAATAAGTTGGTTTTAGTGGTGGATTACTGCCGCAATCCGAAGAACATAGACGATTTTTATGAAAAAGCTCTCAAAAAGGGTTATGTTCCCTATGCCACGGTTAGGGACTTGGATGCCTTGATTGTCAATCCGAGACACACACCAGGAGAAGTGGTAAGCCACTCTTATACTTCAGCAGGAGAATATACCGTAACGCTAACGGTTACCGACGACGACGGAGCGACGAACTCAACCGCAAAGCGGATAGTCGTGCGTGAAAAGCCAAGCGTGGGCGTGGCGACGGACAAATACGAATACGCCGCCGGCGACTTGATGCTTATTGGAATCACCCTGCGGAGCTCAACGGCGGAGGCGCAGCCCGTGCGTTTCTCGTGGCGGCTTGATTTTCCGGATTACGATTTGGGCTTCCCGATTGTGGACAAGCTGCTCGTGCTGCCGCCGAACTTCGAGCGGGCGTTCATGCTGCGATGGCGGCTGCCGAACTGGCGAGTGGCGTTCGACGCAGCATGGCACGTCGCTCTCTACGACGCCGCGACCTCGGAGCTGATTTCCGAGGACGAGGCGGCGTGGCGCTACGTGCCCGACGGACGGTTTAACTCAAGCCTGCGGCACACGAATCTCACTCATCTGACTGCGCCGCTTACCATACATCTCGCAGAAAGCCTCGCAGGGCGGGATGCGGCAGGTATGGAGGGCGGTGGTGATGAGACTCAACTCATCTCTCCATACCCATATCCATTGTATATAATATGCTTTGTGGCACAATTATAACATTGAATATTCCAAGTCCGTTTTTGATTATGCCAATTATGTTTATTCAAACAATGGAATAAACATTAATTCCGTTGAGTAATTAGCATAGCATATTGGAATCTAATTTCATTCACTATGTTATTCCATTTAACAGCACTAACATACTCTCCATATTCTCTTTTAGCTCTTGAAAATATAGTTTCATCCATCCATCTTTTGCCATATTTGTATTTATCTTTCCATCCTTCATATCCAATCTCTTCTTTTTCCCTTACCCTCTTAGTCTCGCTGGAGATCTTCTCGCTTTCGTAGAAGCATCCTTCCTTGTTTTTATTACCGGTTCTATTCCATTGCTATCTAAATAATTGAATCCTTCTGCTATTGCCCTATCTGGTTTCCTTCCTTTGTTCTTCTCTGCTTTCTCTACCAATGAAGCAACATTTTTCCATCTCCTATGCTCTCATCTGTTATTTCTACCGATACCACTTCCTTTGTTTTTACATCCACTGCAATATGAACCTTGATCCATCCTCTCCTCACTTTCCATAAATCTTCTTTGCTTTCTCTCAATGTTTTGGCAAAGGTATTTCGATCTTTATTGCCCTTCTTCTTATTTGACTGAATGATGGAGCTTTTATCTTTGGGATGTATCTTGATAGAGCCCTCAAGAAACCTTCTATCTGTCTGTATCTTATATGAATGCAATCGTGCAATATCTTCATGAAAATGGCAAAACTCTCTGGATACTCATATGCCTTCCTCTCTTTCC
>QMVQ01000117.1 GCA_003661185.1 Candidatus Alkanophagales archaeon
AGCCTCCCATCTCCGCCACTCCGTTCGTCATGCATTCGGGGCAAGCGGAGCGGAAGTCCCCACATCTAAAGTTTCTCTTCTCTCACGCACGCTCATCAGCCTCTCGGCTTCGCGTCTTTCCGCCTTCGCATTCTTTTGATTCCCAGCATATATAAAGCTGGCGATCTTAGTTGTAACTGTATGCGAATGTTATCTAAACTTAGGACTGTCAGCAAACCCATAACAAATCGTCTATATAGTATGGGGGGGGTAGAATGAGGTATTGGCTCTGCATAGCTGACGAGGCGAATTGGGAGGTGATTAGGAAGAAAAATATCTGGGGCGTCTCCGAACGTCACAAGAACACGATCTCGAGGGTGAGGCTCGGTGACAAGCTTCTGATATACTTAAAGCAGGAGAAAGTGGACGACGAAATTCGGGAATCAAGGGTCGCGGGTATTTATGAGGCGGCGTCATCCGTCTTCAAGGATGCGACGAGAATCTTCAAGACGCCAAAGGGCATGGGCGACGAAACGTTCCCCTACAGGATCAAGCTCAAGCCGCTTAAGGTCTTCAAGAAGCCAGTGGGGTTTAAGCCGTTGATTCCGAAGCTGAAGTTTGTGAAAAACAAAAGAAAGTGGTCGGGGCACCTCATGGGGAAAGCCATGCGGGAAATCCCTGAGGAGGATTTCAAGCTTATCGCCAGCGGCAAGTAGCGGTGATTGAGATGAAAGCCGTTTTAATAGTCTGTGACGGCATGGGCGACCGCCCTGTACATGGCGAGACGCCGCTTAGTGCGGCGAAGACGCCGAACCTTAACGAGTTAGCTACTGGCGGCGTTAATGGCATCATGGACATAATCTCACCGGGAATCGTGCCGGGAAGCGACACCGCGCATCTCGCAATCCTCGGCTACGACCCCTATGAACATTACGCGGGGCGTGGCGTCTTCGAAGCTCTCGGCGCCGGCTTGGAGCTGCGAGAGGGCGACGTCGCCTTCAGGGCGAATTTCGCAACCGTGGACGAACGCCTCGTAATTAAAGACAGGCGTGCTGGGAGAAAGGGCGACAAGCGGCTAGAAGCTGCGATAGACGGCATGGAAATAGACGGCGTGCGGGTCATCCTGCGTAACACTGTTGGGCACCGGTGTGCGGTGGTGCTGCGACCCTTAGAAGAAGGCATAAAGCTGTCAAAGGACGTTTCGGACTGTGACCCACATGCCGACGCCGCTAAAGTTTTGGAGTGCAAGCCGCTGAGCGATGACACCGCCGCAAGGCGCACCGCCGTCATCGTGAACGAGCTCCTGCGTCGCTCTCACGAAATTTTGAAGGAGCATCCCGCGAATAAGGAGCGGGAAGAGCGGGGAGAGCCGCCTGCCAACATTCTCTTGTTGCGGGGTGCTGGCGAGTTTTTCAGGGTTGAGCGTTTTGAGGAGCGCTGGGGATTCAGGGCGGCGTGTGTCGCCGGCGCCTCGTTGTATAAGGGCGTCGCCCGGTTCATCGGCATGAATGTGCTCCACGTCGAAAACGCAACAGGCGACCAGAATACGGACCTAAAAGCGAAGGCGAGGGCGGCGCTGAAAGCTCTGAAAGACTACGACTTTGTTTTCATTCATGTGAAAGCAACTGACAACTTCGGGCACGACGGCGACTTCGAGGGAAAAAGGCGGATGTTAGAGCGGATTGACGAGGAACTTGTGGCGGAAATACGGAGGGGGGCGGAGGGCGACATACTCATTGCGGTGACGGCGGACCATAGTACGCCTGTGAGCGTGAAAAGACACAGCGGTGACCCAGTTCCTCTGCTCATTCACGGCGAAGGCGTCAGGTATGACGACGTTTCTCGCTTCGACGAGCTTTCTGCGGCTCGTGGCGGGCTCTGCCGGCTCAGGGGCCTTGACTTGATGTCAATGCTCGCTGACCTTATGGGGTTCTCAAAGATGTATGGCACGTGAATGAGTTTTGAGAGACGAGAGCGAAGTGGCGCTTCAGAACCTGACCTCCACAGATTTCGCATGCCAGCGCATGTGTTCTGCGTTTGCGATTTTGATGACGTCGTCCTTGATTTTCGCAAGCCCCTCCTTAGTCAGCATCTGGACGCTTATTCTCTTCATGAAGTGCTCGACGCCGAGTCCTGAGAAGACTCGTGCGTAGCCAGCCGTCGGGAGGACGTGATTCGCCCCTGAGGTATAATCGCCGGCGGCGACGGGCGAGTATCCGCCGATGAAAACCGCACCCGCATTTCTAAGTTTCAGCAGAACCTCCAGCGGGCTCTCAGTCATGATTTCAACATGCTCCGCAGCATACCCGTTGGCGAATTTAATGCATTCGTCTAAGCTCTCGGCGGAGAGTATGAGCACGTCCCCGAAGCCATCGCCACCTTCAGTTTCAGTTTGCGTAACTTTAGCCCGCACAATCTCCTCAACACGCTTAGCCAATGCCTCCGACGTAGTTAGAAGTAAGGACAAGGAGTTTTCGCCATGTTCTGCCTGTGCGAGCATGTCTGCAGCGACATGCATTGCGTCTGCACCGTCGTCGGCGATGATGAGCACCTCTGACGGTCCTGCCGGAAAATCTATCTCGACATCGCCCTGCACGAGGATTTTTGCGGCGGTCACGTAAACGTTGCCCGGACCCACAATTTTCTCAACCTTTGGAATACTCTTGGTGCCGAAGGCGAGCGCCGCAATCGCCTGAGCGCCCCCGACCTTGTAAATTTTCGAGGCGCCCGCAATCTCGGCGGCGACGACGCTTAGCGGGTCCGCCTTGCCGTCACGGCGGGGTGGCGTGCAAACCATGATGTTCTCGACACCTGCGACCTTCGCCGGTATCACGGTCATGAGCGCCGTTGAAGGATAGCCCGCAGGCACGTAGGCGCCGACGGTGCTTAGCGGCACGAAGAGCTCGCCGAGGAAGATGCCCTCGCCGCTCGTGAGCTCCTCGAACCATGAGGCTCGGCGTTGCCTGCAGTGAAATCGCTTTATGCGTTTCGCTGCATTTTCCAAACTTTTTAGAAGCTCGTCATCAATATTCTCCTTCGCCTCGTTTATTTCTTCGCAGTCAACTTCCAACTTGTCAAGGCGGACGCCGTCGAAACGCTCCGCATATCTGAGGACAGCGGCGTCGCCCTCCCGCTTGACGTCCTCAACGATTCTGCGGACGTTCGGCATTACTTTTAAAATCTCAGAACGCCTTTTTAAAGACAACTTAGCCGCATCCAATTCCCGAATGCTCAAGACCTTGACTCTCATGAACGTGATTTCGCCCCTAATTAACTAAGCTCTTGCGAGGACGTAGGATGCTCGACACTCTTAGCGCGCCATGCGGCGACGTTCCGGGAGCAGGATGAAGGAGCGCTCAGCCGAACCTTCCTGTGATGTAGGCTTCGGTTCTTTTGTCTTTGGGTTTTTCGAAGATTTGGGGGGTGCTTCCGCACTCTATAAGCTCGCCGAGCATGAAGAACGCCGTGTAATCTGAGATGCGGGCGGCTTGGTGCATGTTATGCGTTACGATGACGATGGTATAGTCGCGGCTCAGCTCCCGAATCAGCGCTTCGATTTTTGCCGTCGAGATTGGGTCAAGCGACGCACACGGCTCATCAAAAAGTATAACTTCAGGCTCGACCGCCAGCGCTCTTGCGATGCAGAGCCTTTGCTGCTGCCCGCCTGAGAGGCGGAGGGCGTTCTCGTGGAGCTTGCCCTTGACCTCGTCCCAGAGCGCTGCGCGCTCGAGGCTCTCCCTGACGATCACATCGAGGTTATTCTTGTCTCTGACGCCGTGTATCTTCGGACCGTAAGCGATGTTCTCGTAAATGCTCATAGGGAAGGGGTTTGGCTGCTGGAAGACCATGCCGATGCGGCGACGCAACGCTATGACGTCCACGTCTTTGTCATAAACGTTCATGCCGTCGAGCAGGACTTCGCCGCTGACTCTGGCGTTGTCCGTCAGCTCGATCATCCTGTTTATGCACCGTAAGAACGTCGTCTTCCCGCAGCCCGAAGGTCCGATGAGCGCCGTTACTTTGTTTTCTGGTATTTTCAAGCTCACACTCTTAATTGCGTGGAAGCTCCCGTAATGCACGTTTAAATCCCTCGTTTCTATCTTGTCTCCCGTTTTCACCACCCCTCATACTTCATATGCTTGTTTCTTACGTATATGGCGAGGATGTTCACGACAAGGAATATAGCAAGGAGGACGAGAGCCGTGCCGCAGGCACGTGCGTAGGCGTTGGCGGTGTTGCCCTGCGTCGCAAGCACGTAAAGAAAGACGGGGAGCGTGCCTGCGGAGTCAAATGGCGACGTCGGGATGAAGGCGCTGGCAGCGGAGCCGAGCGTGAGCAGGAGGACGGCGGTCTCGCCGATGGCTCTTCCTAGCCCTAAGAGCACACCGGTGATGATACCGGGCATTGCGCTCTTGAGCACGACCTTATGGACGGTGGTCCACTTAGTCGCTCCGAGCGCTAACGACGCTTCCCTGTATGAGCGGGGCACCGCCTTTATAGCTTCTTCGGAGACGCGCACCGTCCACGGTAAAATCATGAACGCCAGTGCGATGCCTGCAGCGAGTATAGAATAGCCAAGATTCAAGAAATGAACGAGGAATGTCAGCCCGAAGAGTCCTATGACTATAGAGGGAATGCCCGCAAGGCAGTCCACAAAAAACCGTATCGTGTCTGTGATGGCGTTCTCAGGCGCATATTCCGCAAGATAAATGGCGGCGCCGATGCCTAAGGGCACCGCAAACACCATACAGACTGCAACCACGTAAACGCTCCCAACAATCATTGGGAATATCCCGCCTTCCATGCCTGCCATCCTCGGGGTGCTCAGTAGGAACTCAAGGCTTATGACTCGTGCGCCGTTAGCGAAGATGTAGCCGAGTATTACGAGAAATACAAGCACTACGACGGGTGCAGATATGAAGATGAACACTTCCGGAACTTTTTCCCGCATCACGGCAGGACCCCCTTCTTTATAATTCTCACGGCTATCAGGTTGAGGATGGCGACGATGACGAAGAGGACGACGCCGATGGCAAACAAGGAGCGCTCGTGCATGGAGCCCCAGAGCGCATATTCAATCTCAAGGATTATCGTGGACGTTAGGGGGCGAACCGGGTCTAAAAGCGACGTAGGAATCCACGGCGTCTCCGGATTTCCAACGACCATGAGCACCGCCATCGTCTCGCCGACTGCTCGCCCCATGCCGAGAATGATTGCCGCGAGAACCCCTGACTTTGCGCTCGGCAGTATGACTCTGCGGATGGTGGTCCACTTAGTCGCTCCGAGCGCTAACGACGCTTCCCTGTATGAGCGGGGCACTGCTCTGATGGCGTCTTCGGAGATGCTGACGACGTGTGGCAGCGTCATTATTGCGAGTGTGATGCCGCCGGCGAGCAGACAAAGCCCGTAGCCGCCGAGGTGCGCCCTTAAGAAAGGAACGATGACCATGAGTCCAAAGAAGCCTATGATGACCGACGGAATGCCAACGAGCATTTCCACGACCGGCTTCACCACGTTCCTGACGAGCAGTGGCGCATATTCAGCCAGAAAAATGGCGCAGGCGACGCCGAGCGGCGCTGCTATCAGGAGCGCAAGACCGCTGACGAGGATCGTTGCAACGATCATGGGGAATATCCCAAAGGAGCCGGCGGCGGGCTTCCAGAGGGTCCCGAATACGAAATCAAAGCCATATTCGAGGAAGACGGGGAAGCTCTCTTTCAGCATGAAAATTATGATAAAAATGACTATAAAGATCGCAGAAGTAGCGA
>QMVQ01000118.1 GCA_003661185.1 Candidatus Alkanophagales archaeon
AGCATTTTTGCATTTATGGAGTTGAAAGCCATCAGGTCTAAGGGCGTTATCGGCTCTATCTTGAACTTCCGTATCGAGGACGTCGAGCCTCGCATCGTAACTTCCTTGCCGAGCGTCAGCGTCACCCTGCTCCCCTCGGGCAATGACGCCTCTAGAATCGGTGTGGCTATGGAGATGTGGCGCCCGCTCCGCTGCGCCACTTTTATAATGAAAGAATCCAGCTCGCTCCCGCTCTCGAACTTCACGTTAGTCCGCATCGAGCCAAAGAAGCGGTGATAAACGTAAACAGGGACGCCTACGCCGTTGCACGAAACGTCCTCGATGTGCGGGTCGTCAATCAGCGGCGTTATCTTCCCGTAACGTGCAAGGTCTCGCAGGAGGTAGTAAGCGAGACGCCGCCTCTCCGCACCAGTCAGCTTTATGTCGTATTCCTTCAGAATTCTCTCAAATTTCGAGATTAGATACGCCTGCTTGTCTTCAACCTCGGAAAAATTCGCGTCGAGAACCCTATACACGATGTCCTTAAATTGCTTTAAAAGGCACTTTAGGCGCTCGTCAAGCTCGGGCTCCACGACATTGTATCTCAGCCGCCCTTCCGTCTCGTCGAAATATATGTGGGCATAGGAGCCGCCGTTCAACCTATACTTCACGTTTATCCCATGCAAAGAGCGGAGGTCAAGCACCTCGTAGCCCCTAAGGTCATCGGAAGACGGCAGTGCTTCCAATTCTTCAAAAAATTCGTCCCTTTCGTCCTCAACCCCACCCTCCTCTCTAAATCTTTTCAGCTTGCTCCCTCTCGCCAAAACCCCAAGGAACTCTTTATTAAGTTTAAGAGCCCTAAGCATCCTCTCCCCTCGCCCCCACCCCTTCATACGAGCCTCACCTCCACGCTACCATCATCCCTGCTTACGACCACTACAAAATCCCCCTTTGCCTCCCCAGAGGCGTTGACGCTCTCTTTCAACGGAAGGTCAAAGCTGTATGTTCTATCGAGGGTAACATTTATGTGAAGCGTCTTTCCCTCGCTGTTAAGACTCACGACGGGCGTTTCAGGGAAAGTTGGAAGCCCAACCCGCATTCTAACGCATCCTCCCTCGCTGACGGCGTCGAGACAGCTGAGGACGGCATCCGCAACGTCCGAGGCGGCGTTCCTCGCCAATGCGTGCTCGGAAGCTTTAAGCGAGAAGTTTTCTATGCTCCCCATCAATGTGAGCGTGGTGAGCACGATAAGGACGCCGACCGCCGCCGCAGTCATGTAGTGAACCTCAAGCATCACACCACCTCCAGCCTTATCTTGTAAATCCGAAACGTGACGTTTTCGTAACTTGCGTTGTAGGGCTCGCCGATGGAGACGTTCACGCCCTCAAACATCTCAGAGGAACAGCCGGCATTCCTCACGAGAACCTCGCCGGCGCCGCCGTAGTAAGCGATTTCGTAGCACGTCACGACAAGCTCCGAGCTTTCTGCTCTTACCTCAGGCTCAAGTTCTAAAAAACTGCCTCCGCACTCGAATCTGTAACTTTTTACGCTCACCTCTGCAGTCTCGGAGCTGTTTTCTGTCCAAATCTTCACTTCTGAGGTTTTCAAGGAGAGCGGGTGCGTCAGGAAGATTTTTCGGGAGGAAAGTTTGCCCTCATGCGAGACTTCTTCCACAGCCGCTTCGAATCTCCGAAGCTCGTTGCTTCCGATTTTACGCTCAGAGACGCCGAACCCCGTTTTTATGGTATTGTGCCCCCATTCATAGAGCATGAATGCCGTTATGGAGAATACGGCGGTGAGTAGGAGAGCGGAGACAACCAGACTCACGCCCTCAGCTCGAAACATGAATTACCACGCTCCTTTCCGCAGTTTTACCCTCCAAGCTCCTCGCCTGAAGCCTCACGACAATGTCGTCCCCGACGGCGCACTCGTTGACAAGGACGTAAACATAGACGGTTCTCTTCGAGTTAGGAGCGACTTCGCCGACGGCGTATTCAGGGCAGTGAAGCTTAACCCACTCCTCAGAAGAAGTGCTGTTAAGGAAGCTGGTCGTGTTTATGGCGTTTCCGTCTTCATCCGACGCATACAACGCCGTGCCGTCGTCGGCGAGCAGGAGCAGGGCGTTGTCGCCGCCCGTTATGTTGTTGAAGTAAAGTTCGGAACCGTTGTATTTGAAAGCTGAGCCGTTCGGGTAGAGGAGCTGGTGGTTGTTTCCCCTGTCGATGCGGAAAGCCCGCCACTCAACATTTCCGCTCAAAACTGAAACCTTAAGCTTCACGTCGGTGAATTTCAGATCGCCGTCGTTCCAAAGCTCCACCTTTATCTCCTGAATGAACCTCTCGTCGTAACCCTCGCTTTCGTTTATTCCTATCTCGCCATTACTATCTTTGTCCCTTCCTGATACGTAGTATTCGGAGTAGGAGGACATGCGAAGCTCAGCGAGCGTGTATTTTAACCTTTCAGCCGTGCCGCGCTCCGCCTCCTCAGCGACTTCAGAAAGCGTTCCGTGATACCAAATGTAGAAGGAAGAGGCTATCACGACGGAGATGGCTACAAGTAGAAGCGCGGACGTTACAAGAGAGATGCCTTTTCTATCCATTTCCTCACCTTTTTTGCTACTTTATTATTCTTGTCTCACACTAATTAATAACTTTGTCGGTAATGCTCGTGCTCGACGGTGGGTGGCGTCTTAGGCTGCGATGCTGTTTCAGCGTGCCGTAGCCGCCGTCTCATTCACGTAAAAGTGATTTCAGGAATGAAACGGCGTCGTCGAGTTTGGTTTTCGGCTGGAGTCCCAAGCGTCTGAGGAGCTTCACGAGCGTCGGCGCTTCAAGCCCGAACGCCTCAAGCACTTCCTCTTCGTAAAGGAGTTCCAAGCCGCCATCCTTCACAATTCGTCCATCGAACATGATGGCGATGCGGTCGCAAAGCTCAGCCGCCAGCTCTATGTCGTGCGTGGCTATCACCTTTGTCAAGTCCAGCCGTCGTATGAGTTCGATCAGCTCCCGCCTCGCCTTCGGGTCTAAATTGCTTGTCGGCTCGTCGAGCACGAGAATTTCGGGTTTCATGGCGAGTGCAGTCGCAATTGCAACTTTTTTCTTCTCGCCGAAGCTCAAATGGCTCGGCATCCTCTCCTCGTAACCCTCAAGCCCTAACAAGCTCAACGCCTCCTTTACCCTTCGCTCAACCTCTTCCTCCTCAAGCCCCAGATTCATAGGTCCAAAGGCGACGTCGTCGAAGACCGTGAGCGAGAAGAGCTGGTCATCCGGGTTCTGGAAAACCAATCCCACTTTGCTCCTTATTTTCCTCAAGTTCTCCTTGCTAATCTTCATCCCAAGGACTTCCACCTCGCCTTTCCCTTGTAGGATGCCGTTAAGGTGGAGGAGGAGCGTGGACTTCCCGGCGCCGTTCGGTCCCAAGATTGCGACACATTCGCCCTCGAAAACCTCAAAATTTACACCCTTAAGTGCAGTCGTGCCGTCGTCGGGATATGCGTATTCCAAATCCTTCACAAATATTACTCGTTTCATAATTTTAGCTCCAAGATGAGAGGAGATAAGGAAAGGAACAACAACAGGAGATCAGGGAGGCGGAAGCTCGGGCGCTCTCTACGGATTTTGAAGCCGAAGCACCTTGAGAGCATTGCTCTGCGTATCTGCTCGCCGTGCTCTATTACACGAATAAAGAGGATGCCTATGGTCTGAGCCAGCACCCGCAGCCGCCGTCTGAAGCTTATATTTTGGTCTCTCAAATCAAAACATCGGCTCTTCTGCGTTACGACCATCCTCGCAAGCTCCTCGCTGAAAAGCCGAATGTATCTCGCCATCAGTGAGACGAGCAGTATGATTTCCTTGGGCACACGCAAGTTCGCCAGCCCTTTTATGAGCTCGTGGTCGTTCGTGCTATAGAAGAGCAGGGATGCGACGGCAACCGCCAACGTTATCCGCAGGCAAAGCGTGAGGGCGGAGATGAAACCTTCGTATGTCGCTTCGTATCCGAAAATTGAGAACATTGGGTGTCCTTCGTGCATGAAGGGGTGGAACATGAGAATCATTGCTAAGAGCGGGGAGACTACGAGCGTTCTGCCGGCGACGTGCCTCAGGGCGCCGTTCATCAAGCAAACTATTAAGAGAGCGGCACATATGAGCGTGAGCGGCTTCAGGGAGCATGTAACGATGGAGAGCACTGCAATGACAAAGGCCAGGATTTTGGTCTCTGCGCTGAAGTTTTTGGGCATCGCCGTGAAGTTTTTAGGCATCGCCGTGAAGTTTTTAGGCATCGCCGCCACGCTCCTACCGGCTGCTTACTTCTTACGTTGCCGCTTTTTCGCAAGGAAGACGCCGAGAACCAAGCCCGGGAAGAAGCCTGCGAGCAGCGTGGAGAGTGGTAGTAGCGACGATGGTATTTCCTCAGTTTCAGCTCCTGATGAGCCGACGAGCTGGACGAGCGCCGCCGCTATGCCCGCCCGTATATCGTCATTGTTCACAACCACTACTCTCACCTCATTGCTTTCCTCCTCGCCTATCATCGTGTTCGGTCCTGGTTGTATGACGATGCCGGCAAGCTCTTCGTCGCTTAAAACCTCTTTGACTTCGTTCAGATGGTCTATGACGACGACGGCATCGCTACTTCTCAGCTCCTCACGCAAGGCGGCGCTCACGTCGTCCGTCGGGACGACTTTCGCTCGCATTCCGAGGTCGCTCACTGCGAGCTGCGCATCTTTATACGCCTCCCAGTCGGCGACGACGGCGAGCTTTATCTCCTTGCTTTTCACCGGAATGTGCGCTTGCGCGCCGCTGAAAGCTGCGAGTGCGAAGGCGGCGAGCAGCATCCACACCCACAATTCATTTCTCGCTCTCATATTTCCACGCTTCTGAATCCGACTCTTCGCAGGAAGTCCATCATGAGGACAGTAACGACGCCTTCGAAGGCGCCTTCAGCGGAGTAAACGGCGACGTTGAAGGGGAGGATGAAGTTAAGGGGGAGGACGCCGGCAGCCGTCAGTATGAGGGCGTTCATGATAGCTGCCGTGAGTATGCCGAGGAAGGCGCCAGAGAAGATGCCAACCCTCTCGTTAACATCATGGAGGAGTTTAAAGGAGAAGACTGCGGGGAAGGAGCAGCAGACGCCCATGACGAGGGTGTTAGCGCCGAGCGTCGTGAAGCCACCCTCGCCGGCGAGCATGAATTGGAAGAGGAGGCAGAGGAAGGAGACGAGGACGCCGCTCAGCGGTCCTAATGCGATGGCGGCGAAGGGTATCATAATCAGGTGAAAGGGGATGCCAACTGGAGTCGGGATTTCAAAAAGAGTGACTGCGAAGACGAAGGTTGCGACCGCCGCCGTGTAAACGACATGACGTCCTCCTGCCTCCTCGTCGAGCTTGCGGAGCTTGAGTATATAAAATGCGATGAAAGGCGCCACGAGGAGCCAATACATTAGGCACTGACGTATCGGAAGTGCGCCGTCCGGTATGTGCATGGTATCACTTCACTCAAAAATATTAATATGAGTTACGCTTTTGCGGGGGCGTGGCTGCTTAAGGTGTCGTCGCTGTTAGAAGCGGGCGGCGTTGCGTTGTTGCTTGAAATGCTGGATGAGCGCCACGTCCTACGAACGACGGCAGCCGCACCGCAAACCGCTCGCCGTCACCGGCTGACTCCACGCAGGTCATCCAC
>QMVQ01000119.1 GCA_003661185.1 Candidatus Alkanophagales archaeon
AGCCCGTCGTGAAACTCCAACTCGGAACCGGAGCGGTGCTCCTAAAGGGGTCGGAGTGGAGAGGTTTAAAGTGAAGCTCCCGGCTTTAGCCGCGGAGTAGCTCGCGATGCAGTGTTGCTTTTTTCATTTTGGCAGCGTGAAGAAGAAACGGCTGCCCCTGCCCACTTCGCTCTCAGCCCATACGCGTCCGCCATGTGCCTCCACGACGCTCCGCACGACGAAAAGCCCAACCCCCATGCCCTTTTTATGAGATAAGTAGCTGCCAACCTCGTAAAAAGCCTCAAATATTCTGTCAAGCTTGTCCTTTGGGATGCCGACGCCGCTGTCGGCGACGCAAAACCTCACGTAGTCCTTTCCGCTCTCGGAAATTTCTTCGACGGTTATTTCTATGCTACCGCCTTCAGGCGTAAATTTTATGGCGTTTTCGAGGAGGTTGAAAATGGCGCTTTTTATTTTTTCCCCGTCGCATACTACCTTCACATCTGGGACGCTCACACGCAACACGTGCCCTCTCTGCCTTAGAAGGGCGTTTAAATCCCTCACAACATCGTAAACCAGCGTTTTTGTCGAGTGCTCTTTCTTGTCAAGACGTAGCTGCCCCTCTTTTATCGTCATCACCGCTCGTAAGTCGTCCAAAAGCTTTATCAGCCTATTTACACTTTCGCTGATCACGAGCAGCCGCTCTTGCTGCTCATAACTCAGCTCGCCGAAGACGCCGCTGAGAAGCATGTCCATGTTGCCTCGGATTATCGTGAGCGGCGTTCCCAGTTCATGAATGGCAATCATCATAAAGTTATCTTTCATCTCGTCCAGCTCTTTTAACCGCTCGTAAGCTTCCGCAAGTTCCCTCTTCGAGGCATCAACGTCCTCAAGGATGTTTAATAATGCCTTCCTTGCATCCATTAGCTCCCTCACCGTCGCCTTTAGCTCCTCCGTCTGCCGCTCAAGGGCTCTCGTTTTCTCCTCAAGCTCTTTCTCTCTCGCAACAAGCTTTGAAATGTCTCGAAGCTCTATCAAATGCCCGAGCAGTGCGTCCTTGAACATTATTGGCGAAACTATGACCTCTAAGACGCCACTCGGTAGCTCCACGGGCTTCCTAAGCTCTTTCAGCTCGCTAACAATCCTGATAAGCTCCTTCGCCTCGTCCTTAACCATTACTTCTAGATCTTTGAGAGGCTTTCCCACAATTTTCTTGGATTCGACGCCAAAAAGCTCTTCAACGGGCTCATTGGCGAGCTGTATCCTGCCGAAGCGGTCAATAACTATAAATCCGTCCTCGATGCTCTTCACGAGATTATTGAGCATGACCTCAGAGGGAAGAAACCTGTATTTCAGAAGCACGCAAGCTACGACTGTGGCGCCGGCGACGGTGAACGCCGAGGCTAATGGGGGCACCTGCACACTCGTGAGCGGGATGAAGTTTTTGTTAAGCGGAAGGAGTATGTCGGTGAATACGCTAAGCGCCACTACGACGAGAGCGGTGGATGCCACCGCCCGCACTTGCAGAAATTCAAACCTGTCGTCCTTTGAAAATTTATATGATCTGAGAAACTCGAAGGCGACAACGAACATGACGCCGATGAAATAAAATAAAAATGCCGTTAGCAGGGGCGTTCCCACATATTCGTAGCCCCAGAAGCGGAGTTCCACGCCGCTTATCAACTTGCCCTTGAGAAGGAGGGGGAGAAATGCGATGGAAATGCAGTAAAAGGCGGCCAAGAGGTATTTCTGCGACGCTCGTTTTAGTTTCAGTCTTGTGTTCTCGGGGAACGCCGTCGCAAAGTGGTAGAACGTGGGGGGTATAAAGAGCACACCCATACACTCCACCATGCTCCAGAATAACGGGTCGTCGAGGCGTAGGCGACGCATTAACTCGCCCACATCCCATATAATAAGCGAGATGAAGAGCAACACGAGCGTCTTGCCAACGGTATTTTTTCTCTCGGTTACCGATACAAAAATTACTAAGAGGACATTGATAAGAAGTGCGATTGCGGATATCAAAACATATATGTTTGTCATATCTACTTCTTTTTTCATCGCAACTTAATAATATGACTTATGGGAGACCATGTTCGGACTTTTAGAACGGGCGTTGGAAACGGCACTGAAGGATTGTGAGCAGGCTGAAATTTATGCGGAGCGAAGCAGAGTTCTGAGCATTGATTTTGAAAAAGGTAAAGTGAAGCGGGGGAAAGTCGGCGAGAACCTAGGGATTGGTATCAGAGTGGTGCTTTCAAAAAAGGTGGGGTTCTCTTATACAACATCGGCAGAGCGTCTTGAGGAGTGCATTGCCGCCGCCATAAGGCAGGCGAAAGCTTCCGAGACTGATGAAGCATTTGAGGGTTTGCCACAGCCTTCGAAGGGCTACTCGACTCCGGAGAGGACCTTTGATGAGGCGGTAGTTGCGTTAAGCGCTGGAGCGGCTGTGGAGCTTTGCGAGAGCATGATTTCAGCGGCGTTAGAAAAAGGCGTGAAGACGGTGGAAGGCGGTTTCTCTGCGGGTTACGATGAAGTTTTTGTGCTGAGCTCCGAGGGTGTGAAAACGCAAGACAGGGCGACCTTTGTCTCTGGTAGTTTGACGGCGATTGCGAGTTCAGCGGGCGGTGAGGAGGTTGCGGCGTGGGAAGGCACGGTGTCGCATTTTCTGCAGGATTTCGACGCGGAATTCGTCGGGCGGGAGGCGGCGAGCGTCGCAGTCGCAAGCCTGGGCGGCGAGCGTTGCGAGACGAGGAAGATGCCAGTAGTGCTGACGCCGAAATCGCTGCAAAGCCTCCTGCCTTACACAACGATTGCGCAATTGAACGCTGAAAATGTGCAGAAGAAACAGTCTCCCTACTACAAAAAAAAGAACGAGAGTATTGCGAGTGAAATTTTAACCATCTTGGACGACGGCACGCTCCCTGGAGGCTTGAACACGAGAAAGATGGACGGCGAAGGTATCGCCTCGCAGAAAACCATGCTTGTGGAGTGCGGCGTCCTTAAAAATTTTCTCTACGACTCATATACGGCAACAAAAGACAACGTGGAGAGCACGGGGAACGCCGTTCGCAGCTACGACACGCTGCCAAGGGTCGGCGCCACGAACTTCGTGCTGACTGCTGAAGAGCTTTTGAAAAAGGAAGAGTTGCTTGGAGAGATCAAGGAGGGTTTGCTCGTCCACGACCTCATCGGTGCACACACGGCATCACGGGCATCTGGCGAGTTTTCAGTGGTCGCATACAATGCCTTCATCGTCCGCAGGGGTGAACTCCGTCCTGCTAAGAACGTCATGCTCGCCGGCGCCTCCACCGAAATTTTAAAGAACGTCGTGGCGCTCGCCGATGATGTCCGGCAGCTCGGCAGCGTCGTCTCACCGTCAATCCTCGTCAAAAACATACAAGTGGTCTCGGCGTAGCTCGACGTGACAGTGCCGTATCAGAGTGGCTAAGCGAGGGGCATGGAGGCACGAGCATGGTCATTAGCGGGTTCCACAAAGAGACTTCTATCCCGCTTTGCGCATTAAGATGTGTTAGATTGAGACTCCCGGTCAAGGCTAGTCGTCCCTTTTACGGCGTGGGAGAATCCTTGACCTCCACAGGAATGCTCACGGGGACGACCCTTAAAAACAAAGCTCTCGGATTTTAGACATTATTGGTAAGTAGTAATGATTTAAAGAGGGGCATCCGAACAGTAAGTTGCACAGTGCGCAGGACGGGTCTGCGATGAAAGAAGAACATAAATATCTTCTCATAATTGCAGTGGTATTCGCTCTGGTTATCGGAGGGATTCTTTCTGTGCCGTATGACCCACAAGCAGACATTGTTGATGCGGTTTCAATTGATACATGGGCGCACCTATATATTGACGGTATATACAAGATGCCCCTATATGAGTTTCTGGAAAAGTATCCTAGAGCGTTACAGAGCGGTGTGATCGAAGAAGACGGCGAGTATTATGTTGTGACGGAGAAGGGAATTGGTTATGTTTTATTCTACGCATTGATGATAGCATTGGGCATTCAACGATTTACGGGGACAATTCTCGCTTTGATTGCCGTAGTATCTACCTACATCCTTTCAAGAAGGCTTTTTGGCGTGAGATGTGCTGCGTTATCCACCATACTGCTTCTTACGACAGGAATTGCGATGATTATGACTTATCGTTATGCATGGGTCGATTACGGGACGATGGCGTTCCTTGTGCTTTCAATCTGCCTCTTTATAGAGGGTGTTGCTCGAAAGAGTTCGGTGCTATGTCTTTTGTCGGGGTCTGTCTTCTCTGTGGCTGTATCGACCCGCTACCCGGTGGGGCTGCTCGTTGTTCTCCCATTTGTTTACCTACTGGTAAAAGAGGCTCCAAGGATGAAGCTTATAGTGGCATTCTGTATCGGGCTTTTAATACTCTTAACACCTCTCCTGTGGTATAACACCATTACCTATGGTGGTCCTTTCAAGTCGGGCTATGATGTTCGCCGTCTTGGCGACTTCGTGCGTGGTGAACATGAAATTGAGTTGGGAGAGGGGGAGGGGGCGTCAAAATACTGGAGCATCGAAGGTGCGGTTGATAATCTTACAGACGTTCCGCAGATGTTTCTTATCGCAATGCCAGTCTTTTATCTAGCGTTTTTCGGGCTTTACAGGTCTTATAAGGATAATAAAGCTGGGTTTTACCTTCTATTTTCCTGGATAACACTTACAATGATTCTTTACTTCCCGATGGGGCATCTTGGAGGTGTGGGGTTACAAGCACTTCAGCAAGTGCGGTATTTCCTCCCGATGCTTCCAGCACTCTGCATCTTCGGGGCAAATGCACTTTCAGGTCTTTTTTCAAAGGGAAAATATGGAGGAATTCTTGTGGCGGCTCTGCTGATAATATTGGCTGGAGTAGGTGTCTCTGCAACAATATGGAATATGCATACATGGGATGCGACTGGAAGGTTTAAAGAGATTGACGTAGACCTTAAATCCCTATATGAGAACCCATCAGCCTTTAACAACGGGATCGTCACCTTAAGGCACTTGATCGTGATTAAATATGTGAGAGGTGGCTTAATCGTAAAAGATTCTACCACATTCGAGGATATGCTTCTTTGTTTCCCCAGACCACCTCCACAGAGCGTGAAGGAGCTTGATAGAATCACGGGTAAGTTCATCTGGAAGGATCGAAATCAGAATGGGAGTATGGAGAGAGGAGAAGGTGTTATTATGGTAAAGGAGATTCGCTGGGTGCTCCCATGATTTTTACAAGATTTCGGCGAGAAAGCTTATGGTTTGAACCGAATCGCCGTTAGGTTTATATATTGTTTGCAATTTTGTTATTAGCGAGGCTGCGGGTATATCCTGCAGTCAGGGGCTGCGGTGAGCCAGCCAGCTCGTCGTGAAACTCCGGCTCGGAACCGGAGCGGTGCTCCTCAAGGAGTCTGAGCGGAGAGACGTGAAGCTCCCGCCTTCAGTCGTGGAGCAGCTCACATGTAAGCGGTATAACATAGATAAAATCAAAAATGTTGACGGAAAACGTAATCACTAAATGAAGCATCACCAATAGACATGAACACATTGCTCAGCGTGATGCTTTAACAAAAGCTGTCAGAACTCAAAATTGTTATATCAGTGATGACAGCGAGTTTATCACCCACCAGTTTTCTTCCCGCTAAAAAC
>QMVQ01000120.1 GCA_003661185.1 Candidatus Alkanophagales archaeon
AGCCGATGGTTCACCATCTGCAAAACCTTAGAGTTGACCGCGTTCAGCTCAGGTCTCTCCTCCTTGAGGAGGACGATAAGAGCCTGCGTATCCTTCTGCTTTAGCTTCCTCCCTTCTCCCCTCGCCCTGTTCACCTCCTCCAAGAGACGGTTGTAGAGCCACCTGCATCGCTCTAATACGAACAACAGCTTCTTCTCCTGCTCCTCCGTTGGATATAACCTGAACTTGTAGGTTATCATTTCGCTTCCTGCCTCCCCATATGATAGCTATATTATAAAACCTACCCACCCACCTCCCCTGCTGTATCCTACCTTTGAAAAAGTAGGAATTAGCAGCAACACCTTCTTAAATTTCAAAATCGGCGTCGTGCAACTAACTTTCCACGCATAAAACGCAAGTTCGCTCTGAGAGCTCGCCCACAACGTTCGTCTGCATTATCTTTTTCACCTCTTCGACGTCGCTCGTAGCGCCAAGTGCCCACATCAACTTCACGAGTGCGGTCTCGGGGAGCATATCACCACCCTCGATGACGCCTGCTTTTAAAAGGTCTCGCCCGGTGTCGTAGACACGGTCACAGACACGCCCGTAGAGGCACTGTGACGCCATCACGACGACTACGCCACGCTCCACCGCCCTCTTAATCTTCGGAATCCACTCGCTTGAGACGTGTCCCAAGCCAGTGCCTTCGATGACGACCCCTTTATACCTTTCCAAGAAAAACTCAATAACTTCCGGGTCTGCTCCGGGGTAGAACTTCACGAGCGCACACCTTTTCTCGATGTGCGCCCGCAGCTCAGGCTCAACTTCGCCCCGCCGCCTGTAATTCTCGTCAAGAATTTCTATCTTCAAGTCTTCGATACGAGGCACGCCTGCTTTAGAGCCGTAATGCACTTTTGCGAGCGGCAATGCGTTTATCGAGCGGAAAGCATCTCGGGCGGAAGTGTGCATCTTTCGCACTCTCGTGCCACGGTGCACGTAGCAGAAGTCATCGGACGTGCCCCCATGCATCACGATAGTTACTTCCGCGATGTCGGAAGTAGCAACTTTTGCCGCACAGATGGCGTTCATTGCGCTGTCGCTCGACGGGCGGTCTGCGCTGCGCTGCGAGCCGACCAGCACCACCGGAACCGGCGAGCGCAGCATGAAGGAGAGCGCCGCCGCCGTGTAGCCCATAGTATCCGTCCCATGGGTAATAATGATGCCGTCAGCGCCCCTTTTCACTTCGTTATAAACCACCTTCGCCAGCTGCATCCAGTGCTCGGGACGCATATTCTCGCTCAGTATGCTGTAAATTACCTTGCCCTCAATGTTCGCAAGCTCCTCAAGCTCTGGAATCGCCTCTAAGATGTCCTCCGTTGTGAACTGTGCCGTTACAGCACCGGTGCGGTAATCCACCTTGCTCGCAATCGTCCCACCCGTCGAGAGTATGGAAATAGTCGGCTTTCCCCTTGCCTCTTTTTTCATTTGCCTCTCCGCTCGTGATGTATCTCGTTCTGCTCTGCCCTCAGTTCCGCTTATGACCTCGATTTCGGCGTTTTCAGGGCGTATGCCGATGTTGTAGCCGTTGTCGAGCTTTATAACTATGTTCTTGGAAAACGCTGTCGGCATTACTGTGCCTTCATAGACAACGACACCTTTCCTTGTCCGCTTTTTCACTCTTATACGGGCGCCCTCGCTGAATTGCATGTTCTTATTTTCTCCCGGTTGATTTATAACTTAACCGCCAGCGTCCTGCAGCTGCTCAGAAGCTTTCTGTTGTGAAGTTTTCGAGGGCAGAGAGAATTTCATAATAATACCACAAACCCGCCCGCTCGTCCTGTGCCGTTTCTTGGTAAGCGAGGTATTCGTCCCTCTTGGCGAACTCGCCCTCAACGTAAACTCTCGCAAAGCCCTCTTTCACAAGTTCGGCGTTGAAGTCCGTGCCATCTTCTAAGATAACGTAAGCGAGAAGGCGCCCGTATTTATCCCGCTCGCCCGCAAGCTCGTCAAACTCCAAATACACATGCTTGTCCATAAGTTTACCTTCCGCAAAGCTCTTTACTAAGAACCCCCAGAAGTTAAGCCACCCTGCATCTATCCCACCATACTCCTCAGGCTCGTTCCCCGAAAGTTCCGGAGCGTCCACGCCGACCAGCCGCACCCTCTCCTCCGTGCCTCCTTCGAGCTCGACGTCGATGGTGTCGCCGTCCACAACGTTTTTGACGTAAGCTCTAACTCTCTCTTGGGCTGCTGGGAGCGTCGGTGTTGGTGTATGCGTGCCTTCAGTGGCGTTCGGAGTATGCCTCTCCAAAGGCGGCGTTGCCGTCGTTGAGGTCACGAGCGGCGTGGCTTCCGCAGTCTCCGTCGGTGTTGCCTGCGGCGGCGTTGGCGTCATTAGTGCTGGTGTGGACGTCGGCGTGCCCTCTTCTAAGGGCGAGGGGGTCGCCTGCTCGTAGCCTATGCGTTCTATGCAGCCTGCAAAGAGAAAAGCTGTAAGCAATAACGCCAGCAAAATTCCCACGCGCATGTTCACCACCAATTTGATATGTGTTGCTAAAAGTATATAACATCAGCAAGGAAATTTTTATATATTGGCAGCAGAATGGGGAAAACGTTATGGTTAAGATAGAAAGAATAAAAACTTACGTCGAGAGGTTAGATGAACACATTGAAGGGGGAATTCCTAAAGGCAGCGTCTCTTTGATATGTGGGATGCCGGGCTGTATGAAGAGCTCTCTTGCATACAGCATTCTGTATCATAACGCAATAAACGAAGGGCGGCGTGGGCTCTACATAACCTTAGAGCAGCCCATTCCGGATCTGAAACTGCACATGGCGAAGCTTAATATGAGTGCTGAGAGCGAAAACCTGACGATTGTGGACTACAACACGATAGAGGAGGAAGCAAAAAGCGACATGAGGTTCGAGACGAACTGGATGAAGCGTGTCAAAAACTACGTAGAGGATGTAAAAAGAAAAGATGCGAGTTTAGAGCTTGTGGTCATAGATTCCCTGAACGCTTTATACTCATTGACGATGGTCACGAATCCTCGAAAGGAGATATATTACCTTTTTAAAGGGCTAAAGGATACGGAAGTCACGAGCTTTCTGGTCTCGGAAATGGAGCTTGCTGAGAAGAGGTTCAGCAGGTATGGCGTGGAGGAGTTTATAGCTGATGCAATAATCCATCTGGATCTGACGAGGAAGGAAGGACCTATTCCCGAACTTGAGCGTTATCTTTGCGTTGTGAAGATGCGGAGCACGCATCACGACCTGCAATATTTTCCTTTCATGTATGAAGGTGATCGCTTTGTGATTTACACGAAAAAAGAATTGGAGCTTTAACTTTTAACGGCTTCTTCGCCGCTCGTAAAGGCTATTCCCATGCGCATCTATGGCTACAAGCAGAGGGCCGAGCTTTTCTGCATGAAAAATCCAGAGGGCTTCGGCGGCGAGGTCGGACCAATGCACCTCTTTTGCCCTTAAAAATTCGGCGGCAAGAGCGCCACAGCCGCCAGTCATCGCAAGATACACGGCGCCGTGCTTTCTCATCGCTTCCTTCACGGCGGCATCCATTCCGCCTTTCCCTATTATCGCCCGTATTTCTGACATTTCCAGAAGTTTCGTCGTTGTTTCATTCATCCGCCAGCTCGTAGTAGGACCGGCGGCAACGACCTCCCACCCCTCGCCCACCTTACGCACTAAGGGTCCGCAGTGGAAAATCACGCCGCCGTTAAGACGCACCGGCAGCATCCTTCCCGCTCTCACGAATTCCAAGATTCTCGCCAGCGTCCTGTCTCTTACGGCGACAACCTCGCCACTGACGTAAACGACGTCACCTACCTTCAGCTTCCTTACGTCCTCCTCGGTCAGCGGCGGGCAAAGTTCCACGAAGGTATATTTTTGTTTGTGATTATAAAGGAGTAGGGGATGAAGATGAAGGTGCTTGTTTACCCGCCGAACAGTTTGATACTTTCGGACCTTGTAGAACGAGCAGGGCACGAGCCCGTGGTGCTAATGAAGGAGATAGGTAAGCGGGTTCGAGATGCAGAGATAGATGCACCGCCGCTAAACATCACCGAAGAGGATTTGAAGCGGGCGTTGCGTTACGTCTCCGTAGAGGAGCCTGCGGGGCTCAAGGGGCGTATCGGAGTTCTCGTCCCGCTGCTTGAGGAGGCAGAGGCTGCGGTCATCGTAGAGAACGCTCCACCTACTTTCGGCTGCATGGGCTGCGCTGTCGCCGACGAGTATTTCAAATATTTGATAAGGAAAAAGGGCGTTCCTGTGCTCGAGGTCTGCTACGAGGGCGAAGAAAAAATTGAAGAGCTCGTCTCTGAAATCATGAAGTTCCTTAAGGAGTTGAAACAGCAGGAAGCCTCTGGCTAACGGCGGAGTGCGGCTAAATCGGCTGGAGTGCTTAGCTTAAAGCGTGCGTTACTTTTGCGCCCCGCTGCCGAGCTTGTTGTTCCATCGCAGCATCGCTTTTAAGCCTCCTTGAAGTATTCAACTACTTCCTCGGCGAAGAGCTTGAGCGTGTCCTTCATGTTTTCGTATCTGACGAGTAGTGGCAGGCAAAATTGCTGCACGCCGGCTTTTATGAATTCTTCGATGATTTCTATACACCTTTCTGGAGAGCCGTAGATGAAGCGATTCTCTATGGTCTCATCCGGCAGCCTCTTTGCGAATTCGAGCAGCTTGCGAGCAGAGCTCTCATCGAGCGGCATTTTCGTTACTCTTAATTCCTCAGGTACTTCCACACCATAGCGGCGCAGCCTCGTCGAAAAATGAGCTAAATTCATCTTCGCCGGCACTTTTATCATGTTTTCAGCGTCCTCGTCGCTCTTTGCCACGACGCAGTAGGTGTAACATACCGGCGTTATTTCCGAAGCGTCCCTGCCGAGCTCAGCCGCCATCACCCGAATTTCATTTAGCGTCTTCGCAAACTCCTCGGGCGTCATGAATGCCGGAACCCAGCCGTCCCCGACTTCGGCGACGAGCTTTAACATTGAAGGCGAAGTCCCGGCAATCCAGATTGGCGGGTGTGGGTTTTGTATCGGCTTTGGCTGCAGCTTTGCGTTCTTCAGGCTGAAAAACTCGCCGTCGCAGGAAGCTCGTCCCTCAGAAGTCCACAATTTTTTTATAAGCCGCACCCCCTCTTTGGTGCGTGCTGTGGGCTTGTCGTGGCGCACGCCAAAGGGGATAAGGTTCATACCCTCGCCTATGCCGATGCCAAGGACCGTGCGTCCTCCAGATATGATGTCAACGGTCGTTACCATCTGAGCGAGGGCTGCAGGGTGGTGTCGGTGGACGTCGCTGACGATGGCTCCGAGCCGGACTTTTTTCGTGACGGTGGCGAGGGCGGCGAGCGTCGTCCAAGCTTCGAGGGCGTCAAATCTCTTTATGCCGAACGCCACGGTGTGATCTGCCATGTAAACCGCATCGAGCCCTGCTGCCTCGCAATGCTTTGTAAGCTCCAAAATCAGGCTCCAAGGGTGGAGCGGGAGCATGTAGCCGAAGCCCACGCTCTTGTATTTCATAAGCTTTGGCGGCAGGAGACCACCCGACGGGTGGAGGAATGCCGCCTTCTCACCTCCGTTAACTTTTTAAACGGACGTTCTAACATCACCTTAGAGCAGAGCCTTAAGGCACCTAAA
>QMVQ01000121.1 GCA_003661185.1 Candidatus Alkanophagales archaeon
GCCAACATTTAAATTATTGATATGGACAGCTAACTGGCGACTTACTTCTACTCTTTCTTTTTTCCTACCACGCCTAATTTCCTCCACTAATTCTCGTGGTAGGATAAATTCACCTTTATGGATAAGTGCATACCCAGTGCGTAAAACGTATCCGCCTCTTTGTGCAGTCGGCGCTGCGCCACCAGCGGGAGCTGCTTTTATCCATTCTTCAATCTCTCTCGCCATAATAGGAGTTATTTGTATCTCAATAGTTTTTCCAGTATTCTGCTCAATCCATTCGTTCAGTTTCGTGGTAGCCGGATCTGTATTTAGATTTAGATAAGTTGTTAGCTCAGCCATTTCAGGAATGCCTAGGGCTGTCTTTGCGAATTTATCTAGCTCAGCCGTAGCTGCAGGCATCTCTCCTGTTACTCCATAAACCCATTGATAGAAGTATCTCACGAGGTCGAGCCAGCCCATCTTTTGCTGACGAAGAATCGGATTATTTTCTGCCATTACATCATTAACAACCTGTTGAGCAAAGGCTACCATATGTGCCATAATAGCTTGTCGTTTTTGAGCAGCAGTATTCATATCTCCAGCTTTAGCTGCATCTTCGTATTCGGAAACCAGCTGCTCCAGTGTCTCTATCTGAGAGCTGTATTCTCGTCTAAACATAATGCCCGGCGCTGTGTATCTAAGTCTCCTATCTAATTCTGTTTTTGCTTCTGCTGTTCCGAATATTGCATCGATATAATTATCAATAATGCGCCAGCCTTTATTAAATTCATCGAAAAATCTAGCTGCCGAATCAGCAGCCGTTCGCATTCTCTGATCCAAATTTTCTGTATCTTCGATTAATTTCTTATATTGAGCATGAACTCGCTCAGCTGCTTTGTTATGCTCCTCCTCACTTTTCGTAGTTATTCGCCAGCCCTCTGAGGTCTCCACTAATTGTAAGCCTTGAGCATCTAAATAATCATTAATTTCTTTAATTATAGGAGCGCCGCTCTTACCGCTTCTCGCCGATTCCTCTAATCGTTTGGAATAATTGGCGAGCTCATTAGCTGGGATATACCTTTTCAAATCTCGATACAGCGGCCCATGCCTCGATAATAATGCTAAGCTTAAAGCCTCATCCCCATTTACCTCTTTTAAATATGCATCATAGCTATCTACAAGAGTAACATAATCGTTTAATGCTTTATAAGACTCGTATGTAATTCCCGGCTCCTCTTCCGCTTGCTCAGCTGCCTTCCGTGTAGCCTCTATAAGTTCTAATTTTTTCTTTGCTCTCTCAGCATCGGCCTTGGCAAGAAAATCTTGCAAATCGAGCCATTCTTTCGCTGCCGCTATTTCCTCCTCACTTGCGTCTGTTGCAGTTCCAGTTAATCGTATTTCCTCTGCAATGCGTCTTATCCGCTCGCTGCCATATTTTTCTTCAATTTTTGATGCGAGTTTCCTTGCCTCGCTTGCTCGTTGGGTCTCCTGAAAATAGTCATTTTCCAAATCTCTTAAGTCAGATACATCCATGCCTTGTTTCTCTAATAAATCAATAATATCTCCTGTTCGAGCGAATATGTCATCCGCACCAGAAACTACTGTCTCTACATAATTAATATAATCATAAGTTCCCTCCTCAATCAATCTATTCCTCTCGGCTGTCTCTTTTCTTTCTCTCTCAAGCTGGGTAATCCAATAGCGTGTAACTCCAGGTCGTCTGGGAGCTGGAGCTCTCGGCATTCTCACTAATCGTTCGGCTAGCTTTTCGGCAGCAGGAGCTCCTGCTTCGAAAGTTTCAATCCACTCCCGTGTGCCCTCTGTCATTAATTCAATACCTCTACGAGCAGATGGAAAGAGAGTCTCTATAATGCCACTAAGACCCTCGGCGACAGCAACAACGGCGGGTGAGAGAGCAGCTCCGATGCTTCTTTTCAATCTATCAAAAGCGTTGCTTGCTTTCTTAAGAGAAACCGAGGTAGCATCCATCCATTTGCTGAAATCTTTCGATAATCTAGTTCCATAAATCATTTCACGATGAGCGGCTTCCATTCGCTCCTTGAGCAGAGGATAATGTTCTGCAAGAGTTAAAACAGCAAATCCAGCTACACTTCCAAATATTTTATATACGATTCTAGCTCTCTCGGCTTCATCATCTATTCCAGCTAAATATTCAAGAAAGATTTTAAGAGCTTTAGCAGGATCGGTTCTAATAATATCTCCAAAGTCAGAGAAGGCATCCCCTGCATTTCTCATCACTTCCACAATTTTATCTGACTTCTTAAGGAACTCTCGTAAAAAAGCTCGTAATCGTGTCCCAGCTCGTCTTGCACTCATTCCTGCGTCTATTAATGTCGTTGCCATAGCCGCCGCTTCCTCGGCTATAATCCCAAGATTAACAGCTGAAGCGCCTACTCGTGTCATAGCATTGACAATATCATCTGCATCTGCAACGGAGACTATAGCTAAATAATGCATCATAGAAGCGAGTCGTTCAGCTTCTTCAATTGGAATATTAAAAGCTCGTGAGATTTTGAGGAGAGCCTCTGAGGCTTCGTCTGCGCTCCATCCAGTAACCTGTGTAAATTTAGCAAGTGCAAGAGTAAAGCGTTTTAATTCATACTCGCCAGTAACACCCGCTTTTGCGGCGGCTCGTGCAATACCAAGCATCTCAGTAGCTGAAACAGGTAAAATTCTTTCAAGAGATGTGAAATCTTGAGACAATCTATTTGCAGTCTCAATGGTTAAACTTCCCGAGACTCGTAAATCCATGAGTGCATTTTCATAATTAGTAAAAGATTCAATACAAGTTCCAATTATTCTACCAAAAGTATTAATTGCAGCTGTTGCGAGAAATATAGGACCGAGAAGCTTTAGTGAACTAATAGACACCTTATCAATAAATCGGGATAAACGATTCATTCCCGTTTGTAATCGATAAATGCCTCCATAAAATGCCCTTTGGCGAGGAGTTAATTCTCTAAGAATAGCTCCTTGCTCTTTGTATGCATCTTTCAGAGCTATAATCCTTTGTGCGAGTGTCTTTGTTCTCGAATCCCAAGTCCAGGTAAGAGCTATATTTCTCTCCAGCTCGCTTATAGCTCGTTTCTCCGCCTCCGTAAGGCCTTCATAGCCTACAGTCTTTAATCTCTTTAAAAGAAATTCAGCATCCCCAGCGGTTCGTAATTGAAAATGAAGAGCTCTATCATATTCTTCTGTCGCCTCAATTAACTGGAGCAAGGCTCTCTGATGCGGTTGAAGGGCTCCAACAAGTCGTCTCTCAGCTTGATATGCATCTCGGATGGCGAGTAGAGCTTTCCTCTGCTCCTCTGTAAAGGCTGCCCAGCCCTCTTCTGTAATCCTTTTCAGCGTATTATAATTAATTTTAAAATTTGCATTTTGAGCCCTTAAGGCCCTATTTACTAAATGCAAACCTCTTGAATGATAATCTAAAATACCAGTTGCATCACGAATGGAGGATTCGAGCTCAAGCGCCATCCGAGAATTTCCTTTATAAATATCATATAGTTGCGAGCCTAGTATTAAATTTCGTTGAGCAGGGAGAGCTAATCTATCAAAACTCGCTGCAGCATTCGCAATAGCTTCTGCTTGCTTTAATGTCTGTCTGGTTATGCGAGCTTGTCCCTCAGCTAATTCTTTGGAAAGAGATGCGGTTATCGCTTGAGATATTCCCATCTTCGCAATCTGATAATTGAGGGGAGAGATGGTTCGTAATAAGCGAGCGGCTGATTTATCGATTATAGCCATGGGCTCCCCAAAAGCCTCCGCTGCGGCTGCGTTCCGTGTTAGAATCATAAGATTGCGTGCAGATTGTTTATTGAAGGCATCCAAGCCAGTAGCAAGCGCTTTAAATTCTTTTGACATGGGTCGCCAGGTTCTCTCGCTTATTGGTAAAATAGAATCGAGAACCCGTGCGTGCCTTATGAGGCCTTCATTTAAGCCTTCTAAACGAACACCAGTTAATTGATATATTCTCCATAATCGTCTCTGGTTAGCGAGCTCCTCTCTTAATAAGCGTCCGCCGCTCTTTAAATCTTCTGCATATTGAGAATATAGAGCGGCATGACGCCTCAGCTCATTAGCTTTCTGTGAAAGAACTTCTCTATAATTTTCTTCCGTCGCACCGAGGGCTCTAACCTTATCTAAAATTTCTTTATTAGAGCGAATAGCATCCCACTGCATTCTTGTATAGCTTTCTAATTCTGAAGCATCTCGCATAAGAGCTTGAGCCTGGAGCTCAAACTCCTTCGTAAGTGGTGATATAGCGGAGCGCCAAAGATTGCTAGCAGCCCTTTCCGATTCCTTGGCTTTCTGAGCAAATTTAAATATTTTATTAGTAGCATCGACAGTAGATTTAGGGAATCCTTCGGGAAATTTAAATTTTTCAAGAGTTAGAGTCGCGAGCTGTCCTTTCTGAATAAGACGACCTATTATCCTCTCAGCCTTTTTAGCAGCCTCTGCTTGCAAACGAAATATGATATCTACATAGACATTATTACTGCCTACCGCTGCCATCCGTGTCTCCAAATACTATTTTCTTAGCTTGCTCAAGAGTTATATTATATTTTTTCTTAAATTCTAAATCTCTCTTACGCAAACTATCTTCTTCAGGATTTATATCAGGTGTTTCAATTTCAGGCTCTCTCTCAATATCAGATACAAGAGCAACTAAATCAATAGCAAACCGTGTAATTGCATCCTCCTCGTGATACGGATCCAGCAAATCAGAAGGTCGAACAGATATTTCCTTGCTCATCCGAGCAACTATTCGGAAAAATCCTTATGCTCCTCCTTTATGCTTTCAACTTCTTTGATTGCAGTATCAAACCGCTCTAATGAAAAACTTTCAAATAGCTTGGTTTGAAGTAACACAAAATCATCAGGCCGAATGTCATCTATCTCCCAATCTTTGCCGATTTCGGGCCACACAATAAATTTTCTCATTAGATATTCAATAAGCTGGGGATCGTTTGGTTTATATTCTTTCTGTTTGCTGGCTGCCACCAACAAATCCCAGGGTGATAAATCTCGCACTTTGATTTTAAGACCTGATGGAAGTTCTAATTCTTTCGGAGCTTTCCACTTCTTATATTCTTCAAGATTCATATCTCATCACCAATTAAAATTAACATTTATCCATATTTATTTAATCTAGCTCACATGCTGAGACACATTCGCTATTTCTAATTCCGCTGTTTCAACAACCACATCATCAGGTGTAACTTCTAAAGCATAGTTATAGAACTTAACATCACTCAAATAGAATGTCTGATTCGGCTGAGGGCTGATGGTCATAGAAACATTGCCGGGATGGTCTCCAGAAGCTCCACACAGACGAGCAAGGGTCATAGAAGTTCCGCCAACTTCCATTTGGTCGGGCGTGAAATAGCGCTCATATCTACCAGTGAATTCTGTTGTTCCAGTAACAATTGCGACTGGAGTTTCCTGTCCGATCGCATACACTTTGTCTCTGTCTGTTGAGCTCTCGAAGGAAACTCTGCGAGCAACTGGATCTTCCTGATTATTCACCCAAACTTTGCCCTTAGTTCCCTTACCTACATTATAGGTTGCCATTTCTCAGAAATGTTTTTGTTTTATCAATAGTATCTTTATATACTGTCTTTAGAGA
>QMVQ01000122.1 GCA_003661185.1 Candidatus Alkanophagales archaeon
CGCACTCCGGGGCGTCGAGGAGGAGGACCGCCTCGACGCTCACGCCGTCGGCGTTCAGGAAATGGTCGATGTGCCAGCGCAGCTTCTTCTCCTTACGCAGATGCCTTCTAACGCGGGCTTCCAAATTCCGCTTCGCAGAGCCGACGTAGGCGTAATACCCCCTTTTGAAGAAAAGCACGCCGAGGCTGCCAATTCGAACTTCGGCGTCGGCGGCGTTCCTTATTATGAGAACGTATGTCCTCGCAAGGGTGCGCATCTAAATCTTTGGGGATGATACATTTATTACAATGGATATAGCAGCAAAACAGCACATGCGGCGGCACCTCTCTCCAAATCTGGCTACATACCAAGTGGCATAAGCTCCATGATTAAGGGTGCGAAGTGAGTCTTTATGAAAGCTGACCAAAGCTCTGCCGCATCCAAAACTTTAAATATGTTGGAATCCGATAGGCAGAAAGGATAAGTTTTCATTGCTCAACCGAGCAGGTGGGAAAGTGGTCAGGAAAGACAAGTGGAGGGCAAAGCAGTGGTATGAAGTAGTGGCGCCGGAGATGTTTGGCAAGATAAAGGTAGGAGAGACGCTCGCCGACGACCCCAAGAAGCTAATGAGTAGGAAAGTGGAGATGTTGCTCAGCGACCTCACGAACGATATAAAGAACCAGAACTTAAAGCTCATCTTGCAGATATGTGATGTGGATGGCAACGTTGCCCACACGAAGCTCGTCGGGCATGTGATAAGCAGAGACTACCTGCGAAGCCTCGTCCGGCGGCGCAGCTCGAAGGTGGACACCTACATCAACGTCACGACTAAGGACGGCTATATCGTCAGGATTAAAGCCTCCTGCTTCACGCTGAGGCGTGCGAGACGCTCGCAGGAAGAGCTGATACGGAAGATAGCAGCGGAGACCATAAGTGAAAGGGCGAAAAAGCTCGAATTTTCAAAATACATGCAGGAGGTCATTCTTGGGAAACTCGCCTCCGACATTTATAAGAATGCAAAAAAGATTTATCCTTTGCGGCGAGTAGAAGTATTTAAGAGCGAGGTGCTGTCCGAGGGCGGCGGCGCAGCGCTCGCTATCAAGGAAAAAGCGAAGGCACAAGCGAGTTAGGGGGTATCGAAAATCGAAATAAGGTTCCTTGGCGGCTGCAACGAGGTAGGGCGTTCGGCAATCCTAATCGATGGGAAAGTTCTGCTGGACTATGGGATGAAGCCTGCCGACGTGCCGGAGTTCCCGGTTGGTGAGGCTTTCCCCGAGGTTGTTGTGGTATCGCATGCGCACCTTGACCATTCGGGCGTCGTGCCGAACCTCATGCGCTCGTCGCCGAGTGTTTATATGACGCCTGTCACGAGGGAGCTGCTCTACATCCTATGTAAGGACACTCTGAAGCTGGGGAAGGAGCAGGGCATCTGCGTGTTTGATAAGAGGGACTTGAACGACCTGATGAACTATGCGTTCATGATGCCGTATCGAGAGCGTTTCTGGTCGTCGGGCTACGAGTTCGAGCTCTACGATGCCGGACACATCCCCGGCAGCGCCTCGGTACACGTGCGCAGCGAGCGGGACGACCTAAATCTGTTCTACACAGGCGACATCAAATTAGAGGACACACGTCTGTTAAAAGGGGCGGACATAAACCCGCCGGAAACTGACGTCCTGATAATAGAAAGCACATACTTCGGGGAAAAACACCCCGACCGGCGAGAGCTGGAAGAGCGTTTCGTGGCGTCCGTCGAGGAGACGCTGGACGCCGGCGGCAACGCCATCGTGCCGTGCTTCGCAGTCGGGCGGACGCAGGAGATGGTAATGATTCTGCATGCGCACGGGATTACGCCATATGTTGACGGTATGGGGCTGAGCGTGCTCCGCAAGATTAAAAAGCACCTGTCGTTCATGAGGGACGGAGAGGCGCTTGTCGAGGCTTTCAAGGATGCCCGCTTCGTCACGCCGAAGAGCAGGAAGAAAGTTCTTTCGGAGCCGTCCGTCGTGGTAACGACGGCAGGCATGCTGAACGGCGGACCCGCGCTCTACTATCTTGAGAGGATAAAAGACGACCCTCGCAGCAAAATCTTGCTCACCGGCTACCAAATCGAAGGCACTAACGGGCGAAGGCTGCTTGAAGAGGGTGTCATCGAGCTGAACGGCGGCACAGTCAAAGTGAAAGCACAGGTGGAGCAATATGACTTCTCGGCGCATGCCGACGACTCAGACCTGAAGATGCTCATCGAACGCTTCTGCGAGCGAGGCGTCGAATACGTGTTCACGGTGCATGGCGAAAATGCGGCGGCGTTTGCAGCGTGGATTCGAGAGAACTTTGACTGCCAGAGCTTTGCTCCTAACCTCGGAGAGTCGTTTGTGATTTAAGACGCACGAGCAGGACGAGGCGATTCGGATTCAGCAAGGTAAGTTGAAAACGCAAGGCTCAGAGTTGCCTTGACAGAGCCATAAGGTAATCGCTTTTCCTTTTAAAGCCGTGCTGCTTTGCGAGTTTTTTGAGTGCCTTGTCGAAGCCGCTGCCGTATTGTGCTGCCCTTTTTCTGCGTAGCGCCACCGCCTCATTCACGCCGACGCTCGCGGCAACGAGCCGCAGGATGTATTTGCTCACGACGCCACTACTATCGATGTCGCAATGCAGCTTCCACGCCGCCGGCAACCCTAAGGCAAAAGTTACGAGCCGCCTGTCGAGGAACGGCAGCCGTAGCTCTAAACCCTGCGCCGCTGCCACTACGTAGTCCCTGTAAAGGTCGCGCTCATGCATCGAAAGCAGTCCCTCTAAGCACGCTTCGTTCAGCCTTTCCAAGCCTGCAGCCCTGTGCCGCTCGTAGCCCGCAAACAGCTCTTCGGAACCGAGCCCCGAAAACACAACGCTCACGTCCCTCGCCGCAAGACGGCAGGCGGCGAGCAGCGGAAGCGCCACGCCGACCTTGACGACGTCCGGCTCCTCAAGGATTTTTAAAACCTCCTTCACGAGCGGCTCGACCTCGTCGAAACGCACAACCGCCTCCTCAAGCTCGAAGCCATGTAGCCCAGCAGATGCCCGTGCCCACCTCAGGTCCTCAGCCTCAGTTCCGCTCCAAGAAACACCAGCGGCGTAACACACAAAGTCCGCACCTAAATGCTTGCAAATCATCGCGAGAAGTGTAGAGTCCACACCGCCAGAAAACAGGACGCCGACACGCCTCCCCTGCTCAAGCCGCTTTGCAACAGCGTCGAAAAGCAACTCTCTTAGCCGCTCTTTCGCAACTTCAAAGTCCGACGGTGGCGACAACGCTTCGAAAAAGCGACGACGCACCGTCCTCATTTCCCGCTCCCGAAAATTAAAAAGCAGCAACTCCCTTGGGTTAAGCGCCTTCACCTCAGCAGACACCGGCAGACGCCGCCGCAGCTCGCCACGCAGCGACGAAAAGTAAATACAATAGTCGTGGACGGTATACCAAAGCGGTCTGACGCCCAGCACGTCCCTCACAAGAACGACGACGACGCCGTCGCTGAACGCAAAGGCGTAGTCGCAATCTAAGTCGAGAGCTTCAATCCTCCCCGCTTTAACCTCCTCGAAGAGCGATTTTAGGTCGGGAACGCCCTCGTAGCAAGTAATGTCTGCGCGGACGCCCGCCTCCCCCTCGCAAAAATGCCCTGAAATCACAAAATAAAGATTAGCGCCTCTGATTTAGCAGTTACGCTTACTTCGCCGAGACCGCCTCATGGAAGTAATAGCGTTTGCCATTCCCGCCGTAAGGGCCACTTTTGAGGGCAGAAAAAAGTGCCGAGTGCGTGCCACATCACAATTAAGAATAGTAGAGTGGATTAAGATATTCTACAGAAGTCAACTACCCCTCCCTGACGGAAGGGGCTTGTAGGTGATTCCAATGTGGAACCCCTACATCAGGCCGGTTGACCGCGGCCCTGCGGACAGGAGCCCGCTCCCGTCCACAAGCATCATCGCCCTCGAAGCGTCCGGGTGCCTTAGGGCTTCCGCTTAAGCAATGTTAAAACATAAGTTTAAAAAGTTAACGGAGGTGAGAAGCCCGCTTTCCTCCCACCCTTACGGATGGGGTCTCCAGCGGGCGCGTGAGGTGAAAAGATGGAAGGGCACGTCCCTAGGACGCATTACTCCAAAGAGATACGCCCGGAGATGGACGGCGAGGAGGTCGTGGCGGCGGGCTGGGTGCACGAGCGCCGTGATCTCGGCGGCTTGCTCTTTTTGATACTCAGGGATAGGGAGGGCTTCGTCCAAGTAACGCTGCGCAAGGACCGGACGAGCGAGAAGCTTCTTGAGTGTGTTAAGCGGCTGAGCAAAGAGTCGGTCGTCTCGGTGCGTGGCATCGTGCGCAGCGACAAAAGGGCGCCGAATGGATGCGAGCTCATCCCCAAGGAGATAAAGGTGCTGAGCGTAGCCGAGACGCCGCTACCGCTCGAAGTTTCAGGTCGCATAAGGTCTGAACTTGATACAAGGCTCGACGTTCGGTTTCTGGACCTGCGAATCCCGCGTAACCGGGAAATCTTCAGAATACGGAGCGAAGTTCTGAAGGCGATAAGAAGGTTTTTGGACGGGCGGGGCTTCATTGAGGTGAATACCCCGAAAATCGTGGCGGCGGCGACCGAAGGTGGCACCGCCCTCTTCCCAATTTCGTATTTTGAGCGGGAAGCCTTCCTGAGCCAGAGCCCGCAGCTCTACAAGCAAATGTTGATGGCGACCGGACTCGACAGGGTTTACGAGATTGCGCCGATTTTCAGAGCCGAGGAGCACGACACGACGAGGCATTTGAACGAGGCGACGTCCGCCGACATCGAAGCGGCGTTCGCCGACCACGAATGGGTGATGCGCACGCTGGAAGCGCTTATCGCCTCCGTTTACGAGAACATCCGGGAGAATTCCAGCGGAAGCCTTGAGGTTCTAGGGGTAGAACTGCCGGAGGTGAAGCCGCCATTCGAGCGGATAACCTATACCGAAGCTTTAGAGCTGCTGGCGGAGCGTAGCGTCGAGCTTGAGTGGGGGGAAGACCTGAGCACCGCCGCCGAGAAAACGCTCGGTGAAATCATGGGCGCCCACTATTTCATCGTAGAATGGCCGACGAGCGTCAAACCCTATTACACGATGCCTTTCGAGAGTCGTGAAGAAGTCTGCAAAGCGTTCGACCTCATGCATCCAAGAATGGAGCTTGCCTCGGGATCGCAGAGGATTCATGACTATGAAATGCTACGTGCGAGCATAGAGCGGTGCGGGCTGAGCCCTGAAAGCTTCAAGTTCTATCTGGATGCGTTCCGCTACGGCATGCCGCCGCATGCCGGCTGGGGGCTCGGCGTCGAAAGACTCCTGATGACCATGCTCGAAATCGAGAACATTAGAGAGGTCATCCTCTTCCCCAGAGACCGCAAAAGGCTCGTGCCGTAGCACGTTGCCGCAGCGTCTCCCTGCGGCCGGCGATTTTTGTCTCCATTTTCACCAAATAGAGCAGTCCAAAACAAAAAAGCTCTTCGTATATAGTCGCTTTCAGTCGCTTCATAATACCTCTGCAATCAAAACACATCGTTAAATTTATATAATAAGTTGCGCAAATAATGATGAACTGAAAAGGAGGGGACTTTGAG
>QMVQ01000123.1 GCA_003661185.1 Candidatus Alkanophagales archaeon
TTATAGAAGTTTGTTTATACCGTCTATCATGGCTTCAACGCTCGCTCTGACGATGTCGGCGTTCGCCGCTCTTGCGGACACGCCATTCCGCCTTGAGTGTCTCCGCCTTAACCACGACCGCCTGCCACAGCGTCAGAGCCCCCAGTAAGCGGCGTCGTCCACCCCGACCTCGCCGAAGATGTGCGGAATAATGTCTTTGCTCGTGACGAAGCATTTGAGCTTGCCGGAGACGGGTATGAGCATGCTCCCCCGATACCCTGAACCAGAGTTTCCCAAGAGCGAGGACGGCAGCCGCATCCGTCGAGCCTACGCCCTGCGGCGAAAGCCCCGAAGGCGCCGTAGGTGCAGGTGTGCGAGTCCGCCCCGACGACCGGCATCCTCGGCTCCACGTGCTTCTCTCAGGCACCACTTGGTGACACACGCCCGCCCCAACGTCGTAAAGCGCCCCTACTCCAAATTTCGACGAAAAGCGCGCAGAAGCTTCTGATTTCCAGCGGACTGGGCGTCGTCGGCGGCGGGTGTTTGGTGGTCCAGGAGCATCACGAGTTTCTTGTATCCCAAATTCTCGGCTTGCTGAGCATTTCGAGCGCTTCGACCGTCAGCGGACCAGTTATGCCATTAATCATGACCAAATCCACATTTACCTCCACAAAGCCCCCGGCTCGCCTCTCGGGAAACTTGAGGCTCTTGCTAAGATTTTCTCAGCGACGGTTTGTCCTGCCATTCCCTTCTCGAATTTTGGCACTTTAACATTTGTCAAAACTCTTCGGACAAGACTTCCGACATTCGAGACGAGAGTCCCACTATGGATTTTTAATGAATAAACATAACTTATAAATAATACGGTGACGCTTTCTAAGAGGGGGAGAGCATGCCGATATATGTGATGCTAACGACACTGACCGACGAGGGGCGAAAGACAGTGCGGGACAGACCTGAGCGAATAAAGGAGGTCAACGAAGAAGTGGGGAAGATGGGCGCAAAAGTCCTCGCCCAATATTTGATTTTCGGCCCTTACGACTTTGTGAACATCCTTGAGGCACCTGATAATGAGACTGTTGCGAAGATTGCGATTGCGCTCGGCGCACGAGGGACGATACAAACGATGACGCTGCCTGCAATCCCAGTCGATGAGTTTATAGAGAGCATGAAGAAAAAATAAACTTTCTATTTTCTTTTTTAGTAGAATGCTGCTTTTTACCCTTTTAAAAGCAAGAGATGGAGGTTATTTTAACAGAGGCATGCTCAAGAGCCAAGAGCGCCCATCCGCCCTTCCGACTTTAATCTTTCTTCTACGACGTCGGTGAAGTCATCAACATCTCTCATCTGCTCGAGTTCGTCCTTTCGTATCACGGCGGTGTTGCTCAGGCTTTCGTGCTCGACGTTACCGCTCACGATGAGGACGGATTTTGTTTTAGTGACGTAGGAGATGCTGCCTACGATTTTAGCGCGCCTTATAATATTTTTCGTGGACCGCAGCACGCCCGTGAGAATTTTGTCGAGTTCGTGCTGCGAGACTGCTCTGAACGGGGTGTGTATGGTCTCGAAGACATTAAAGCCGAGCCGTGTCATCATGCAAAGGACATACCGCTCTAGGTTGGATATGTCGCTCAGGTTTTTGGGAATTTCGGCATCGCATACCCTCTGCGTTATCTCCAGTGGCTTAATGAGCATAGTTTCAAGGAGCTCTTCCATCTTAAGTGCAACTTCTATATTCGTGCTCATGCCCTCCTCATACTTACGGACGCACCTTCTTGAGAGACCGAGCTCGGAAGCGACGTCTCCAAGGGAGAGGTCCTTCCGCTCTCGTGCCCGCCTCATCTCTTCGCCGTCTATGTTTACGTAAAGCCCGCCGGGGGCGCAATAGACATAAGGTCTTATGTGCATCACGAAATAATCCCGTAATGTGTTCACATTTACAGCAACGACGCCGTGCCGTCGGTAAACGACGCCGTCCTCCAGCGGGAAGGCGCCTTTTCTCTCGCCTACGAGGAGGGGCGAGGCGAGGAGGCAGAACGCCGCTCTTTTTATCCCGATGGCAGCAGCCTCGCCGAACGCATCTATATTCCGAAGGACTTTCACCAACAGCAAAACATCCTCACGGCGAGCGGCGAAGTCAAAGCTCTTCGTGTTACACCGCTCTGAGAGCACAAAACCGCCCTCATGCAACACATCCATGACTTTAGAGAGCAATACCTCTTTCATAGCTCCAGCTTGGGAACTTAATAAAATTTTCCGTATTTCAAATATATAAAGCTTACTTTTCGCCTATCGGGATGGGTGAAAGATGTTGTGAGCGTGATACCCACAAAGCGTGATACCCACAGATGGGCAAGTGTCTCAGCACGATTCGAAAACTACGCACGCATGCTTGATTTTGCTTTATCCGACAAAGGCTTACGCATGAGGATGGCGGCTTCGCCATCGCTGTAGTAAGCGGGGACGTAGCCGAAGTCGGAGAAGCCGAGCTTCCGGTAAAGGCGGCGTGCCACGTAGTTGTTGACACGGACTTCGAGCCTGACGGACTTCGCTCCCCAGCTCATAAGAATGTCAAACGCCGCATTCAAAAGCTCGGTGGCTATGCCACGCTCTCTGAAGTCTCTATCGACGGCGATGGCGAAGATGCGACCTTCGGCAGGCGTCGAAAGCAGGACGACGACGAAGCCCACGACGCCGTAGCTGCCAACCTCCGCCACTAAGAAGCCCTCGGGACACATTTCGTAAACTTCGAGATAAATTGCCGAAGTGCCCTCGAGGTTGCCCTCCCTGCTGATTTTCATGACGCGGTCCAAGTCCTTAGGCTCGAAATTTCGTATTCGCAGGAGCTCCCCTCCATGCAACGCCTTAACCACAAACACCCTCGGAAGCATGCGCCCTAATATTTATCACGGGACGCCAACAACTTCAGGAGCAAAGCTTTTTGCGCATGCAGTCTGTTCTCAGCCTGCTCGTAGACTGCCGAGTGCGTGCTTTCTATCACGTCTTCGGTAATTTCCTCGCCAACGTGCGCGGGCATGCAGTGCATGACTATTGCATCGCCTTTTGCGACGCCCAACAATCGCTCATTTATTTGGTATCGTCGAAAAGCCTTTAGCCGAGGCTCGCGCTCCGCCTCATCGCCCATTGAAACCCAAACGTCGGTGTAGAGGACGTCAGCATCGGCAGCCGCCTCCACAGGCTCTTTCACTATTTTGATTTCGGTGCCACTCTTCTCAGCTAACGCTTTCGCCTGTTTTAAAATTATGATTGGAGGCTCGTAGCCTTTGGGGCACGCAACGCAGACGTTCATGCCAACACTCGCCGCTCCGAGGAGTAGCGAGTTGCAGACGTTGTTGCCATCGCCAATCCATGCAAGCGTCAGTCCCGAAAGCCGTCCCTTACGCTCCTTTATCGTGAGGAGGTCGGCGAGCGTCTGGCACGGATGCTCAAGGTTCGTCAGCCCGTTAATCACCGGAATGGAGGCGTGCGCCGCAAACTCGACGACCGTCTCGTGCTTAAACGCTCGAATCATGACTGCACTGAGGTAAGCGGAGAGGACTCTGGCGGTGTCCTTGATGCGTTCGCCCCGCCCGAGCTGGAGGTCGTTCCAATTCAGGTAAAGAGCGTGCCCGCCGAGTTCCAACATCGCAACCTCGAACGATACGCGGGTGCGAGTCGAGGGTTTCTCGAAGATTAGCCCCAAAATTCTGCCCTTTAAGTCGTCACGGAGCTTCTGAAACGCCCGTTCCGCCTTAAGCTTAGTGGCTTCCTCAAGCAAAGCTTCTATCTCCTCGGGTGTGAGATCGCCCATCGAGATGAAATGCATTCCTGTCACGCTCCGCCGCGCCAGCACAATGCGGGGGGCGGGATTCGAACCCGCGCATCCCTGCGGAACAGGATTTCTTCCATGCGACTTAAGTCCTGCGCCTTTGTCCAAGCTCGGCAACCCCCGCACTTAAATATTTGGCGTTACATTTTATAATGATACGACTTAAGCTCGTGAGCGGCTGAAGTTTGCTTTGAGTAGTGAGGCGTGTCGACAGTGTTTTATCTTCTCAATAGAAAATAACTGTGCAATTAAAGGAAGTGAAGTGCGAAATGAGCAAGAAGATATGTATGGACACCTCGGCGCTCATCCATTGCGAGCCTGAGAACGTCGTGAAAGACGCATCCGAGATAATAGTCCCGTATGCGGCGTTCGACGAGCTGCAGGCGCAGGCGTCGAAGGGCAGAGAGGAAGGCTTTGAGGGCTTACGGAGCGTGAAGCGTCTCCGTGAACTTTGCGAGGAGCGAGGCGTTCCGCTACGTTTCGCAGGCAAGCGTCCGAATTTCGACGAGATACGGCTTGCGAGCAGCGGGCGGCTCGACGCTTTAATTATCGGGGTAGCGAAGAGCGAGGGCGCCACTTTAATGACTTGCGACTATGTGCAGTCGTTAGTGGCGGAGGCGGAAGGCGTCGAATCCATTTACGTCCCTGTGGAAATCATTGGTGAGAAATTTTCGTTCGAACGCTTCTTCACGGACGATACCATGTCCGTGCATCTGAAGGAGGGCGTACCGCCGCTCGCAAAGCGTGGTAAGGTCGGAAGGTTCAAGCTATTGCAGATCAGGGAGGAGCCGTGCACCGAAGAGGAGCTTCTCCAAATTATAAAAGAGATTAACGAAGCAATAAGGATGCGGCGGGAGGCTTTCATCGAGGAAAGCATCCCCGGCGGGCGTGTCGTCCAGCTTGGCGAATTCCGCATCGCAATCGCAAGACCCCCGCTCGCCGACGCCACTGAAATCACCATCGTCCACCCGATCGTCAAGCTCTCCCTTAGAGACTACAAGCTTTCGGAGAAGCTGATGAAACGGTTTGAGGAGCGAGCCGAAGGCGTCCTAATCGCCGGTCCGCCCGGCTCCGGGAAGACGACGTTCGCAAGCTCCCTCGCAAACTTTTATGCGTCGAAGGGCAAGGTTGTGAAAACACTGGAGCTGCCGAGAGATTTGCAAGTCGGACCCGAAATCACGCAATACAGCGCACCAAGAGGCGACTTCAGCAGCATCGCCGACATCCTACTCTTGGTTCGTCCCGACTACACCGTCTTCGACGAAATTCGGAAGACGTCAGACTTCAGAATTTTTGCAGACATGCGACTTGCGGGCGTTGGGATGATAGGCGTGGTGCACGCCGCCAACCCCATAGATGCGGTGCAGCGCTTCGTCGGGCGGCTCGACCTTGGGATGATTCCAAGCGTCATCGACACGATTATTTACGTGAAGGACGGCGAGATAAAGAAGGTTTACGAGGTTTCGATGACCGTGAAGGTGCCGACGGGCATGACCGAGGCAGATTTGGCGAGACCGGTCGTTGAGATTCGAGATTTTGAAACCGGGAAGCTCGAATACGAAATTTACACATACGGCGAGGAGAACGTTGTTATCCCTGTTAGAGACGTGACGACGCAGACGCCCATCGAAAAGCTCGCTGCTGAAAGGGTCTTACAGGCAATTCGCCGCTATGACGGGCAAGCTGAGGTCGAAATCGTTGGGAACAAAGCGGTGGTGCGTGTGCATCCCGATGCTATCGCGAGATTCATCGGCAGAGACGGACGCAACGTCTCAA
>QMVQ01000124.1 GCA_003661185.1 Candidatus Alkanophagales archaeon
GCTCACATGGCTTGCGCTGATGCTCTCCCCATACTTTATGATTTTCACCATGCCCCTCACCCCCGCACTCTTCTTATGCCTCGTCGCAACATTAAAGAGCTTCAAAGACGCCCTCATACGCTGCTTGGGCGTCCTGTTCTCGCCAATATTCATGGAGTTTTGCAGCCTTTCTTCAGCCATACTCTACGCAACAGGCAGGAAAACATGGCGAAGTATGAAAAGGGATTCTGTCTAACGCTTCTGCACAAAACAAGTTTCCAAACTCGCAAGTTTAATATAAATTCGTTATTTAAATTAATAGAGCGAATGAGAAGAAAGGAGATGAGCGGAGATGGGACGTGAAAAGCTCGTAAAGGTGGAAGGGCTGACCAAGAAGTTCGACGGCAAGGTGGTGCTGGAAGATATAAACTTCACCGTGATGGAGGGGGAAGCCTTCGGCATCCTCGGGAAAAGCGGCTCTGGGAAGACTGTGCTGATGAATGCGATGCGGGGCGTGAAGGAGTATGAGCCGACAGCGGGTGTCGTGCTCTACAACGTGGCGATCTGCCCTAATGTCGAAACTTGTGGCTGGGTGGAGCCACCGTCGAAAGTGGGGACGCCGTGCAAGAGGTGTGGGGCGACTCTTGAGCTTGAAGAGATAGATTTTTGGGCGATAAGGGGCACGCCGAAGTTCCGGAATTTGTATAACCGGCTTTCCATGATGCTCCAGCGGACGTTTGCTCTTTACACCGAAAAGACTGTCATAGGGAACGTGGAAGAAGCTCTGAAGGATATAGACTACCCAAGGGAGAGGATGCCGCTCAAGATAATGGAACTCGTCAAAAGAGTCAAGCTCGTGCACCGCAGCTTACACCCAGCAAGAGACTTGAGCGGCGGCGAGAAGCAGCGTGTCGTGCTCGCACGGCAACTCGCAAGAGACCCCATCGTGCTCTTTGCTGACGAGCCAACGGGAACGCTCGACCCGATCACGGCGCAGGCGGTGCACGAGGTTCTGAGGCAGGAAGTGGACGGAGGGCTCACGCTCGTGATGACGTCGCACTGGCTTTATGCGCTCGTCGAAATTACCGACAGGGGCATCGTCCTCGAAGATGGACACATCACAATGGAAGGCAAGACAACGGAGATAAAAGATGCGATGGCAGGCGGCTTAGAAGAGTTCGAAAAGCCCCCCATTTCCGAAAATATTAGGATACGGGTTGAAAATTGCAAGAAGTATTTCTACACCGCCGATCGTGGGGCGATAAAAGCTGTGGACGGCGTCTCCTTCGAGGTGCGAGAGGGCGAGATTCTGGGGATAGTCGGAGTCTCAGGCGCCGGGAAGACGACGCTCGGCAGGATAATCGCCGGCTTGCAGGTGCCGTCCTTAGGGAAAGCCTACGTGAAGATAGGAGACGAGTGGATAGACATGAGCGTGCCCGGGGCGACAGGCAGGGGCAGAGCGACCCCTTACATCGCAATCCTGCACCAGGAATACGGGCTCTACCCGCACAGCACAATCCTTGAGAACCTCACGGATTCCATAGGCTTGATTCTGCCGAAGGAGATAGCGAAGGCGAAGGCTACGATGGTGTTGGAGGCGGTGGGCTTTGATGAGAAACGGATTGAAGAGATCTTTAATGCATATCCTGATGAGCTCGGCGAGGGGGAGAGACACAGGATTGCGCTCGCACGAGCGCTGATGAAGGAGCCGGAGATCCTGATTCTGGACGAGCCGACGGGCACTATCGACTCAATCACGCAGAACGTCATCGCAAAAGCCATACTCTCGTCAAGGGCTGAACTTGGTCAAACATACATCATCATGTCGCACGACCCCGACTTCATCGAGAAGGTCTGCGACCGCGCGATACTCATGCGTGGCGGCAAGATTGTGGAAATAGGCGACCCAAGGAATATCGTGAAGATGTTCAAGGAGCTAGAAAAGCCCATGGACGTCTAATTTTCTCCTTTTTGCTCATCGTTTTTTGTTTCTTCGCTATTTTCGTTTTTCGCAAGCCAACTGCAATAAGGGCAGCCGAGCTGCCAAACCCGCCGCCTTCCTCCTTTCCCGCCGCCGCTACTCACCACACGCATTTTCGGCAAGCCATGCACTTCGCAACGCTCCTCGGAGATTACGAGATATCCGCTCTTTGGCAGCGGCAATGAAAAATCGCAGCTCGGGAAGCTACTGCAGCCTATGAACCTGTTGCCCTTCTTCGAACGTCGCAGCAAGAGCTCGCCGCCGCACTTCGGACACGCTCCGAGCTTTGCGTCTTCGCTAATGCCGGTGCGCAGCAACTCTCTTATTTCTTCACGACGAGTCGCCATTTCGTCAAAAATGGCGCTCAGCAGCTCCTTTGACTTATTTATGACTTCTTCTTCACTCTTTTCCCCCTCGCAAATCCTGTCCATCTCCTCCTCAAGGCTTTTCGTCATCTCCGCCTGCGTTATAATTTCGGCATGCCGTCGCAGCGACTCTACGACGGCGAACGCCTTTTTCGTCGGCTTCAGCGGGTTTCCACGCACGTAGCCACGCTGATACAGCTTTGCGAGGATTTCATGGCGGGTGCTCTTTGTTCCGATGCCGAGTTCTTCCATTTTTTTGATTAGGGCGCCTTGCGTGAACCGTTTCGGCGGCTTCGTCTCCTTCTCTTCCACCCGCAGCAGCAAAAGAACTACGTCGCCCTCATTAAGCTTCGGCAGCAGCTTTTCCTCGGCTTTCACGTAAGGGTAAACGTCCAGAAAGCCTTTTTTCAGGAGTTTTCTGCCAGACGCTCTGAAGATTTCGCCGCTGGCGTCGAGTTTCACCCGCACGCTCTCCCAAAGCGCTGGCTCGGAAAGCGTCGCAAGGAAGCGGCGAACAACAAGCTCGTAAATCCGCCATTCATCATCGTCTAACTGCTCGGCGTCGGCGAGCGCTACTGGATGTATTGGCGGGTGGTCGGTCGTTCTCTTCTTACCTGCGGTCGGTGTTAGCGTCTTCTTTTTTAAAAGCGCTTCTGCATGCTTTTTAAAGGCAGCGTGAGCGACAAGCATCTCCAAAATGCTCTCAAAACGAATCGTCTCGGGGTAAACGGTGTTGTCCGTCCTGTGGTAAGAAATGAAACCCCTTAGATATAAGCTTTCAGCAATACGCATCGCACGCATGGGAGAAAAGCCGATGGAAGCTGCGGCTCTCAGGAATTCTGTGGTGTTGAAGGGGATAGGCGGCTTCTGCTCCGCTCGTTTAACTTTAAACTCGACGACGCTTGCGGGCACGAGCTCGCCGTCCGGCGTCTGCACAGCATTAGTCTTAAGCCTTGCGACCAAGTCATCGGCGGCAGCACGCTCCCAGAATTTCTTGGGGTGCTTCGCCTCGAAAGTCTTTGGTTTCGCCTCTGAAGCCGTCGTTATCCTTGCGGTGGCATACACCTCGTAGTATTTCTGTGGCGTGAAAGCCTCGATTTCACGCTCTCTGTCCACGACGAGGGCGAGCGCCGGCGATTGAACTCTGCCGACTGAAAGAAAATCCTTGCCAAGGCTGTTTGCCGCCAGCGACACGAACCTCGTGAGCGAGGCGCCCCAGACCAAATCAATGATTTCTCTGGCTTCTGCCGCCGCCGCCAGATTGTAATCAATGGCGGTGCGGTTTGCGAAGCTTTCTTTGATGTCCTTTTCGGTGATGGCGCTGTAGCGCATTCTGTCGGCTCGGACGTGCGGGTTCGCCGCCTTTATAATGCGGAGGGCTTCGACGCCGATGAGCTCGCCTTCTCTGTCGTAGTCGGTCGCTATCGTCACGAGCGTGGCGTCCTTTGCTATCTTGCGGAGAGCGGCGACTACGTCCTTTCTGAGCGGCACAGTAACGAGTTCGGCGTTCACGAGGCGTTGCGGCGGCACACTCTTCCAGCTTTTGTAGTTCTTCGGGAAGTCAAAGCCGACGACGTGCCCCTGAAGCCCCATGACGGTGACGTCGTCGAACTTGTAGGCTTTGATACTACCTATTTTAACGCTTTCAACCTTCCCGTCCGAGAGGATGGCGGCGATGCGGCGTGCCGTCGTGTTCTTCTCGGTGATGATGTAGTGCATGATTTCACGCTGTTATTGTTGAGTTGCGGCGTGTTAGTTAAGGTTTCGCCGCAGCGACGTAGATACACGCAGCTCTTTTGCACTTGCTGCAATCCTGCATCAAGGTTTTTACCGGCGGCTCTCCTTTTATTTGAGTTACGAGTTCGAGAACTTCATCAAGCCTCTCACGCTCGCCCTCGACGCAGAGGACAATGGCGCCCTCGCCGCCTGCACCTATCTGGAAGGCGTCTTCGGCGCCTAAAAGCCTCAGCGCTTCGATTTCCGTTACAACTGCTCCGTGGACGGGGAGCAAGCCGACCGGCATGCCCACCGCCTTATAGACACCTTGGAATCCCCTAATGCGGCGAGCCGCCTCCACGATGGAGAAGCGGACAGATTTCGCAAGATTAACGGGGATGACAAAGTGTGCGCCACGAGCAACGACTGTGCCGAGCGCCGAACCGATGGTTCCGCCTTTCGGGTGTGCGAGCAGGATGCCAGCGACACCATCGGGGTCGACGGCGTTCGCACCCTTTATGAAGACGTCATCCTTCGAAAGTTCTTCGAGGGCGTCGTCGAGGCTGCCGTCGTAGAGCGAGCCGTTTTTGATAATTATTTCGGGCTGCCGCTCCACCTTTGGAACGACGCAGGGACGGTCGGAAATAACGCCAGCGGCGAACCGCCGCTTGTCTATTTCGTGTTCGATGCCTACTTGCTGCAACAGTTCCTCGGCGACATAAGCGTTCGTCGTGCCCTGCGTCACGATGACAAGCCCGTCCTTGAGCGCCTTCCGCACAACTTCCATGCGGGCGACGCCCTTTGCGATGAGCCGCTTCCCCTCCGCAGGCGTCAAGGTTATTTGCAGCAACATTTTCTCACCGCTTCTTAGTTCGTCGGCAAAAAATTAAACGCTGCACGTCGGATACATCAGCGGTGGTAGCACCCATGGCAGCACTAAAAATATCAAAGCAACGACAAACGCCACGACGACAGCAATCGAGACGAGCACGGCTGCGACCGCTTTTCCAGTGGAGATTTCATGCAGCTCCCTGATGCCTATAATCTGAAGGGCGAGCGCCCAGAGAGCGAAAACAATGCCGACGAACGGGACCCAACCGAAGAGCAGCGAGGGCGTTGCCGCATACATGCAGGCTTTGAGCGTTTGGGAGACGCCACGCCGCCCGCCAAAAGCGAAGACCCAGAGGTGCAGCCAGAGCCCCATAATGAAGATGCCTATAATTCCAACGATGAGTGCGTAAATAAGCATGCCCGCAAACATGAAGCCGCCAAGCACCGCAACAGAAACGCCAACGGGCAGCTCCGCCGTCAGGGGCTGCGGGAAGTATTTCGCAAAAATGACGAGGAGCGCTGCAAGCGCTGCCGCCAAAAGCACACCGAACACCACGAGCAGCACCAAAAAATAGACGAAGGCATTGCCAAGCGTCTCGTCCCGCACCGCTCGGAACGTCGCCGCGGGGCTAAGCAAGAGGCCCTTCAC
>QMVQ01000125.1 GCA_003661185.1 Candidatus Alkanophagales archaeon
AAAGAAAACAAAGTTTTAAAAGAAGCAGGGCGGCTTAAAGTTTATGTAGCCGCCCCGCCGGTGAGTGGCAATGCGAATAAAGCCGTAATAGAGCTTTTGGCAGAATTTTTTTACTTTCAATCCCACCTTGGTCTGATTTTCTCATAGCAGAATACATAGTCAACTCGCCGCTCTCGCCTTTCAATCCCACCTTGGTCTGATTTTCTCAAACCGGCGGAGCCGACGGAGGTTCTCAGGTTTTTCAAGACTTTCAATCCCACCTTGGTCTGATTTTCTCTTTTATATCTTCTATTAGCTCTCTCATGCTCATCCTACAGAGAAAATCAGACCAAGGTGGGATTGAAATTTCTTTCCGCAATCAACAGGTCGTCTTTATACCCACGAGAAAATCAGACCAAGGTGGGATTGAAAGTAAAAAATTCTGCCAAAAGCTCTATTACGGCTTTATTCGCATTGCCACCCACCGGCGGGGCGGCTACATAAACTTTAAGCCGCCCTGCTTCTTTTAAAACTTTGTTTTCTTTCGCATTCGGGACTACTCTCACCACCAGCCTCATTCCCCGCGGAATTGTCTTTGCTTCCGCTCAATAAATTGTTTATACGCCCAGAGCGCCCAGAGCGCCCGTGCGGCTCTGTCGGGAGAGTCGTAAACGGGGACGCCGCTGTTCTGGAAAGCTTTTACGGAGTTGCCGCCACGCTCGCCACAAATCATGCAGCCGATGATCGGCTTCTTGTAGCGCTCACGCAGTCCGAGGAGCGCCTTTCCTATGTGGGATTCGAAACCGATGGTGATGGCTTTCAGCTTCTCACCCACACTCTTCAGCTCAGGCGGCAGATTCTCGCCGACGTCCACGCCTTCGAGGACGCCCACGCCGATGACGAGCAGCATGTCTATGTAATCCTCTCTCAGAAGTAATTCAGCGCACTTCGGCGGCACCCGCAGGTCGGCGAAGCCGTCGGTCATGTCCACGGGGTTGCGGTGCGACCAATACGGCGGGAGCATTTCGTTGAGCGTCTCGACGAGTTCCTTACTTATCTGCGGGACGTTCAAGCCGAGCCGCTCAAGCTCGTCGGCAGCCATGACGCCGCCTCCGCCTCCAAAGGTCAAAATCCCAACGTTCCCGCCTTTGGGCAGTGGCTGCGTCACGAGCGCAGCGGTGGCATCCACCAAGTCGTTGATGTTGCGCACCTGCAGCACACCCGCTTGTTTCAACGCCGCCTCATAAACACGCTCGTCGCCGGCGAGGGCGCCGACGTGGCTTGACGCTGCCTGCCTCCCAGCTTCTGACGTGCCTGCCTTGTAAAAGATAATTGGTTTCCTCTGAGAAATTTCGGCGGCGACCTCTACGAACTTCCTGCCGTCCTTTAACCCCTCAAAATAGCACGCAATCACTTTTGTGGAGGGGTCTTCGCCGTAGTATTCGAGGATTTCGTGTGGCTGGACGTCGGCGGTGTCGCCTAGATTTATGCATTTTGAAAAGCCGACGATTGGCGCATATTTCTTTGAGAGGTTAAGCATAGTGACGCCGGGCGTGCCTCCTTGTGTCACGACGCCGACGCTTCCCGGCGTTGGTCTCACGGGGGAGAGCATCGCCGCAAGCTTGGCTTCCGCCGAGAATAAACCGTTGCAGTTCGGACCGACGATTCTGAGCCCCAAACGCCTCGCAACCCTCACGAGCTCCTTCTGCTTCTTCTTGCCCACCTCGCCGGTCTCGCCGAAGCCCGAGGTTATGCAGATTACCGCCCGCACGCCGCATTCGCCGCATTCCTTCACAGTTTCAATCAAAACGTGCGACGGCACCGTTAGAACCGCCAAGTCCACTCTTTTCGGTATCAAGCTCACCTGGGGGTAATTCTCGACGCCGAAGATACGTTCGCCAGCAGCAACGCTCTTATTGCAGACGAAGACGTCGCCCTCGTAGCCGCCCGATTTTATGTTGATGAGGACGTTCGTGCTGATGGCGCCGACGCTCCTCGAAAAGCCGACGAGCGCCACGCCCTTCGGCTTGAAAAAGGCGTCAAGCTCCTCTTTTAAGCTACTTTTCATCTTAAACTACCTTTCAAAAGTCGAAAATATAAACTCCACGATTTTTTTTGCGCTCTCGGCGACGCCCAGCTTATCGCTCTCGACCACGACTTCCGGATTGAGCGGCTCCTCGTAGGGGACGCTGACCCCCGGCACTCTGGCACCCTGCTGGGCTTTTTCGTAAATGCGGGGCGGCGAGTGCTCCGCACGCCTTTTCCGCTCCCGCTGCATGCAGACCTCCAGCGGACACTTCACATGGACCTCTGCAAATCTGCTTATCAGCGCCCGGGCACGCTCTCTATATTTGCGGCGGTGCGCCGTCGCATCTATTATAACGGACACACCACACTCACAGAGCAGCTTTGCCATGTATGCGAGCGCCGCATAGACGATATCACGTTCCTCGTCCGTGTAGGTAGGATTTGGCGTTACAACCTTCCTAATCTCGTCAAGCTCAAGAATCTTAACGTTTATTCCCTTCTCGGCAAGAAGTTCTTTAACCTCTCTGGAAATAGCGGTCTTGCCGCAGCCCGGAAGCCCAGTGACCCAGAGCGCCCAGCCCTCCTCCTTCTGCATTTTCTTAATTTTCTGCTGTTTATCTTCTGTTTACCCCATCTCAATGCCGAACGTGATTCTGACAAAAAAATGGAAAATAAAAAATTAGAACTCAGATTCAGATTCTTCACCGAGCTCAGGTCCCTTGCCACCGCCTTTCTCCTTTTCGAGCTTCGCAGCGGCGATGACGTCGTCGATTCTGAGAATCATGACTGCTGCTTCCGTCGCCGAGCTGAGCGCCTGCGTCTTCACTCGCAGTGGCTCGAGGACGCCAGCCTCCTTCATGTCCACGACTTTGCCCTCGAAGACATCGAGCCCAGCGTATTTCTCGCCACGCTCGTGCGCCGCCCTGAGCGCGACGACCATGTCTATCGGGTCGAGCCCGGCGTTCTCAGCCAGCGACCGCGGGATAATCTCGACGGCTCGTGCGAACGCCTCGATAGCGAGCTGCTCACGTCCGCCGACGGTCGCCGCATACTCACGGAGACGCAGCGCCACCTCGGTCTCGGGTGCCCCACCGCCAGCTACGTATTTGCGGTCTTCGAGAGCGGCGGCGGCGACCCTGATGGCGTCGTTCAGTCCTCGCTCAAGCTCGTCGACGACGTGCTCGGTGCCGCCTCGCAGGAGTATCGAAACTGCTCTCGGGTCCTTGCAGCCCTCGATGAAAATCATCTCCTCGCCTGCAACCTTACGCTCCTCGACAAGTTCTGCCTCGCCAAGGTCTGCGGCGCTCAGCTCCTCAATACTCGTTACGATCCTACCGCCAGTGGCACGGGCGAGCTTCTTCATGTCGCTCTCCTTCACCCTGCGAACCGCCAGAATCCCAGCTTTCGCCAAGTAGTGCTGCGCAAGGTCGTCAATCCCCTTCTGGCAGAACACAACATTGGCGCCCGCCTCCGCAATCTTGTCCACCATGTTCTTCAGCATCCGCTCCTCCTCGTCGAGGAACGCCTTCATCTGCTCAGGCGACGTAATTTCAATCTTCGCATCAATTTCCGTCTTCTCTATTTCAAGCGCTGAGTTTATGAGCGCAATCTTCGCATTCTCGATCCGCTTCGGCATCCCGGGGTGCACGCGCTCCTTGTCTATAATCATGCCCTTGACGAGCTGTGACTCGTCAGAGGCTGCGCCCATCTTCTTCACTATTTTTATGTGGTCGGTGTCTATTTTCTTCTCGCCCTCCTCGACTATCGTTTTCACCGCTTTTACAGCAAGCTCTGTGAGGACGTCCTTTGCGACCTCCGCCCCCTTCCCGGTCATTGCCGTCATCGCTATCTTCTTCAACGTCTCCTCGTCGTCCGGGGAGAGGTTAATCGAAATGTCGTCTAAGACCTGTGTCGCCTTTTCCAGCGCAAGCCTGTAACCGGCAGCAATCACCGTCGGGTGGACTTCCTGCTCCAGCAGCTCCTCAGCCTCCTTGAGAAGCTCACCCGCAATGACAACGGCGGTCGTCGTCCCATCGCCAACTTCATCGTCCTGCGTCTTCGCAATCTCGACCATCATCTTCGCCGCCGGATGCTCGATGTCCATCTCTTTGAGGATCGTAGCGCCGTCGTTCGTGATGACGACGTCGCCCATCGAGTCAACAAGCATCTTGTCCATGCCCTTCGGGCCGAGTGTCGTGCGGACCGCCGCTGCGATGGTCTTCGCCGCCAGTATATTACGGGACTGCGCCTCTCTACCTCTCGTCCGCTCGCTACCTTCTTTAAGTATGAGTATAGGAGTGCCACCGAGCTGTGCCATCTCGCATCACCACCCCTGGTTAAATTTGCAGTTCTATATAAACTTTTCTGTCAGGAGAGAGACCTCCACCGCCTCGCCACCCTCGACGATTTCCGTCTGTGCATCCACGAGCACGTAGCCGTCAGCGTTCGCAAGCGTCGTTATTGCGCCGGAACCCTTGAGGATTGGCGTCGCGACGAGATCCCCATTTTCCTCAACGAGCTTCACGAGCACGTATTCGTGCCTGCCTTTCTCCGAAAATATGCGTGCTGATAACCTCGCTATTACCCTTGCGGGCTTTCGTGGCGGCAGTCCGCTTGCCCTTCTTAAAAGAGGGGCGACGAAGAGGCTAAAAGTAATTATTGCCGACGTCGGATGCCCAGGCAGCCCGAACACCGGCTTGTTCTCAACGACGGCGAAAATGAACGGCTTCCCGGGCTTTATGTTCACGCCATAAACGAGAATCTCGCCGAGTTCATCCAGCACCTCGTATAAAATGTCAGAGGCGCCCGCAGACGTCCCGCCGGAGATAATAACGGCGTCGTGACTCCCGACGGCGTGCCTTAGTGTTTTGAGAAGGGCGTTCGGTTCGTCCCCAAGTATGCCCAAGAATAAGGGGACACCGCCGCTCTCTGAGACCGCTGCGCTGAGCGTTTGCGAATTTACGTCGTAAATCTTCCCAGGTTTCAGCGGCTCTCCCGGCTCTAAAAGCTCGTTTCCCGTCGATATTACCGCAACTCTCGGCTTTTTAAATACCTGTATCTTGGAAATGCCGCACGCCGCAAGCACACCCAAATCCCTCGGGCGGAGGAGCGTGCCACGCTTCAAAACAAGCTCGCCACGTTTTATATCAGAGCCGGCAGTCATCACGTTCTCGCCGGGCGCCACCGCCTTGTATATCTTGACCTCGTCGTTCTCAAGCTCTGTGAATTCCACCATGACGACAGCATCGGCGCCGCTAGGCATCGGCGCTCCCGTGGCGATTTCGACGCACTCGCCGCTCCGCACCTCAAGCTTCGGAAGTTCGCCGGCGTGCACGGCACCCACGACCTTAAGGATTACAGGACGCTCCTCATCTGCGTAGAACGTATCTGAGGCACGCACCGCATACCCATCCATTGCAGCCCGGTCGAACGGCGGCACGTCCCGGTTTGC
>QMVQ01000126.1 GCA_003661185.1 Candidatus Alkanophagales archaeon
AGGCTATCAAGACAGTTTAGGCGGCGTGGCGGGTGAAAAGCTTGCAGCACCAAGAGTGGATGTCGAGAAGAGGGGTAGTTATGACTCTACGAGGTTTCAGGGGGGATCGAAGATGGCTGGGAGTTCTCACCCTCGTAGTAATCTTTGCGCTCTGGCAGCTCCTGCCTTCCTACGGCGTTCTGGATAAGTATCTGTTCCCACCACCGAGTGTCATCGTCAATGACGGTTTCTTGCCCTGGTTCGAGAGAACTTTCGTGAGCGACGTGCTCTACAGCCTCCTGCACTGGGCTACCGGGCTTGCGCTTGGCTTCGTCGCTGGCTTCGCCCTCGGCATCACAATGGGCTGGTATCGGGTGGTGGACAGCATTTTTTACTACCTCATAGAGCTCGTCCGTCCGATTCCGCCGATTGCTTGGATTCCAGCGATGATAATATGGTTAGGCATTGGACACAAAACCGCGTCCGCCATCATTTTCATCGGCGCCTTCTTCCCGGTGCTGATAAACTGCTACAGCGGCGCCCGCAACGTGGACCCCGTGCTAATAGATGCCGCTAAGGTTTTAGGCACTCGAAACCTTTTGCTAAAGGTCGTCATCCCGTATGCAACGCCTTTCATCCTCACAGGCTTGCGAATTGCAATTGCGGCGTGCTGGATGTGTGTTGTCGCTGCCGAAATGTTCGGAACGACACGCTACGGGCTCGGCTGGACTCTCTTCCTCGCAATGAGCTGGGGGAGGATGGACCTAGTCTTTGCCGGGATGATAACTTTTGGCGTCATCGGGCTGGTAATGGACGTGGCATTCCGGCGGTTTGAACGCTGGATTTTGCGCTGGAAGCCGTTGGCGAGGTGAGAGCTTGACTTAACGGGGTGAGAGCGTGGCTGCAGAGAAAATAAAGGTCAAGAATCTGCGCAAGGTCTTCATGACGAGGGACGCAAACAACGTCGTCGCACTCGACGACGTCAGCTTCTCCGTGCGTGAGGGCGAGTTCGTGTGCATCGTCGGACCTTCGGGCTGCGGGAAGACCACACTCCTCAGAATCATCGCCGGCTTGGAACGCCCGACGAGCGGCAGCGTCACGCTCGACGGAAAGCCGGTCTCCGCCCCCGGAAAAGACCGCTGCATGGTTTTTCAGGAGTATGCGCTTTTCCCATGGCGCACCGTCCTCAAGAACATCACTTTCGGACTCGAAAACCTCAAAATTCCAAAGGACGAGCGGCTGCGGATTGCCAAGCGATATATCGAGCTCGTGGGGCTTCAGAGCTTCGAGGAAAGATACCCACATGAGCTTTCCGGCGGCATGCGGCAGCGTGTCGGCATCGCAAGGGCGCTGGCAATCGAGCCTGAGGTGCTGCTAATGGACGAGCCTTTCGGGAGCCTCGACGCCCAGACGCGAAACATGCTGCAGATGGAGCTTCTGGAAATCTGGAGCAAGACGCAGAAGACTATTCTATTCGTGACGCACAGCGTCGACGAAGCAGTCTTCCTCGCTGATAAAATCGTGGTGCTCAGCGCCAGACCCGCAGTCGTCAAGGAAATTTTAGAAGTGGACCTAAGCAGGATGCGGGACAGAACGAGCATGGAGTTTAACGAAATTCGCTCTAAAGTCCTCAAAATACTACAAAAAGAATCGGAAAAGGCGATGGAGCTTGAAAAAGTAGCAGGGACACAAGCTTAAAGTGGCAAGGCTTGAAGCGTCAAGGACACAACAACCTCCGAACAGCTAAGCGTCAGCACGGGCAGTGCCTCGCAGCGCCACTCCGAATTCTGATTCTACGAGCTTGTTGACGCCGACAACCTTAGAATGAGCGTCAAGCTCCACTATTACCCTATCGTATCCGAGCTTTCTCAGCGGGAGCACTTCCCTCGGACCGTTCGTGACTGCGACTTTTAAAGCTTCGTCGCACTTTTGCGAGGTGGTGACTGCGTGCGGGTTCCCGATGCAAACAAGAACATCGGCAGCGTAACGCTGCAAAATGCGGGCAGCTTCCTCACCGGCGAAGGAATAATCGTCAAGCCCGCCTGTGAAGTGGTCTATTCTCACGCCCCGCCCTTCAAGCTCCTTTAAAATGTTTTCAGCGTGCATTCTTATACGTGGCAGCCCCTGCTTCGGGTCAAGGTTCGCGATGTTCACGACGGCGGTGTCGCAAAGCGTCGCAACTTCGTTCACCGCAAGCAGAACGTCCGCAAAAATATAACCAAGCTCCTTCTTTGCGTTGAGCACGCAAACGACCTTTGCATCGGAAACTTCGCCAGCGTCGGCTGCATCGGAAGCTGTATCAGCGGCATTAGCGTAGGATAAAGCCCACAACCTCTTAAAAATTTCTCTTGCAACTCGTTCTTTATTGTCACCACGACTTGGCGGTATATATTCGAGGGACGCCATGCCCCGCTCCTTCTCTATTTTGGTAGCCTTTTTCAGAAGGTTCTTCTGCCGTTCCAGCTCACGAGAGTCGAGCAAGCCCTCCTCGAAGGCAGCCTCTAACGCCTTTATGGCGCCGACGGTGTTGTCCGGGAAGCCACAATGCACCTCCACGACCACGATTTTCGTATTTGCGTCGTAGGACGCCCGAAATTCCTCGCAGACGCCCTGCATGTCCTCCCCAATAATCATGCTTGCGCACGTTCCGACAACGCCCACGAGCTTGAAAGAAAATTGCTCGGTTACCTTTTTAAGGACGTCCAAGAGTTTTTCCCGGCCTCCGAAGATGTAGTCTTGTTCGGTCATCGCAGTCGTGAAGACTCGGACGCCGTCGTCTTCCAGCATCCTCGCAGTCTTGAAATTACAACCCGTCGGACCGTGCAGGATGATGGCTTCGACGCCCAAGTCTCGCAGCGTATACATTGCGGCGGCTATTGCGTTCGGTCTCGGGTGCAAGACTTCAAACTCCAACTTCACCATCCCCAAATACCGTCCTCGAATCCTTCAAGGCAAATAGCACCACAGCGTCCTCGTTAAGTTTCTGCATCATCTCTGATATTTCTTTCTCGGTCAGGAGCGCTCCCGCAGCGCCCAGCTCTTTAAGTTTTCGTCCCACCTTGCCGACGAGAAAAACCTCAAACCCCTCAAACCTCCCAACCGCATCCAACATCTCCTCGTAGCGTAGCTGCGAGCAACTACCCCTGCCATCGCCGCCGAGCACGACGACGGCTCTTGCTTTCCCCTCCTTTTCCTTAATGTTCAAAGCCTGCCGCATCGCATTCTCAAGCGACGCCGCATCGAGCGCAGGATTCGCATCCTCCAAAAATACGACGTTACCCCAGCGAAGGCACCGCATCCTCCCCGGAACGCCCCTACTCCTTTTTATGCCCCGCTTCACGGAAGAAAGGCTTGCACCAAGTAGTAAGGAGGTGAAAGCCGCTGCCAGCACGTTTTCAATATAACCCGCAGAGATGTGAGGGTTTGAAAAAAACTCGGTCTGCACCTCTTCGAAGCCGTCAGCCGCTGCATCGAGTAACGCCGCCCACGCTTCCGTGTCGTCGTAGAGGAGCGTTCGCGGCGTAGTTATCTCTCCACTGCTGCGGAGGAATGCCTCGTAACGTCTGTAAGCTCTTTTGTTCAGGATGATATTTTTGGAGCGTAATGCCGTAAACAACTTGGCGGTTGTGGCGCTCAGCCCACCTGCCGCAATTTTGTAATCGGGCTCCAGCGTCGTCAGCACGCTCACATCCGCCGCTCCTGTAAATCCTAGAGAGATTTCAAAAATGAAAACTTCAACCCCCAACCCCTCGGCAAGCTCCAACACGCTCAGGACATTCGCCGGCGTTATGTCCGCTCTTCCTCTTAATTTGCGTTTGTCGCCGTCACTGCCGTAAAACACGCCTAAGCTGCTGGACATTAGCACCTTTTTGCCAGCCTCCCTGAGGATGTCGAACAAGAAAAACACCGTAGATGTTTTACCTTTGATACCTGTTACTTCCACGATTTTGCCATGCGGCTTCTTTTCTTCGAGCAAGACGCCCACGAGCTCGTGGTGCGAGGATATTTTACCGTCTGGGTGGGTATTTACGGGATTAAACACCGGAGAATGAACTGGTGAAAAAATGAAATCATAGGGCGAAGGGTCGTCCACGAAACGCTTAACTTCGACGCCGAGCTTTTCCAGGGACTCTTGCCGCTCCCTACTCAGCGTGCCGTAGATGTCGGCGGCGGCGACGCTCGCACAGGTTTCTAAAAGTGTCTCGGCGAGAATCACGCCGCCATGCGTCATGTCAACGACGAGCACGTCCTTGCCCCGCAGCTCCTTCAGTCTCACAATTGGATTTCGGCAACGTAAATGTTAAAACTTCACGCAAGTCGTAAATGACGAAGTCGGCGGCGCCCGACGCCAGAAGCGCATCGTCGGGACAAACGGCCAAGCCGAGTCCCGCCGCTCGTAAGAAGCTCGCATCGTATTTACTGTCGCCGACAGCAACCGTCTCCTCCATTTTTACGCCATGCTCAGCGGCTATGCGCCGCAGTAAGGCATCTTTCTTGCGGGGCTCCACTCGCACGACGCCCTCACCTGTCAAAAAACCCCCATCATCTATCTCCAAATCGTTAGCGACGAAAAAGTTCATGTTCAAGGCAGCAGCGACCTCAGCAGCGAGCATGTCGAGGCTACCTGTTATGATCCCGATTTTCACGTCGTGCGTCCTGAGCGTCTCAACCACGAATTCTGCATGCGGCATGAACTCGAAATCATCGAGGACCTTACATATTTCCGAGACATGGATTTTACTGTTGCGAGCTCGCAGCCAAGCATTGATGTCCCGCCGCATGAATTCGTCGTAGCTTATCTCCCCACGGTCATATGCCATTAAATTCTCTATGCTAACTTCTAAAGTGCCAAAATACTCATGCAGCTTGACCCACGAGTGCCCTCTGATGAGCGTGCCGTCCATGTCGAAAGCTACGAGCTTATACATTTTCTCAAAGCAAATGAAGCCCTCCCGTGAACTTTTCGCATCTTTCGCAGGTGTCCCTCGCCGTTATTCCAATAATATCCGAGGGCGTCGCCCCAAACCTCGCATACACCACCCTCGGCGTCACTCCCAAGCTCTGCGCCGCCGCTCTAAAATACTGGAATCCCGTCAAGTCCTGACGCCGCAAACCTCTTATGTTTGCGGAAAGCCCAACGCAGCCGCACCGCAGAGCGAAGACGCTAAGCTCCGACACGTATATAGGGAAGCCCGTGATTTTCCTTAACTCCTCCTCAACAGCTCCCCTACACCTCAAGACCGCATCTTTTTTAGCATGTCCCTTTCCGGATTTGCAGCTCTCGATGACGAAAACATCGGGCCATGGTCTTTCCGCCGCATACTCAGCCTCGCAACGCTCGCAAAAGTCGAGTATCTTTAGCTGCAAGACCTCAAAATTCTCGCCACGCTGAAAAGAGACGTTCTTCGGGACGACGCCGAGCTCGGCAGCGAGCTTCTTGAGTTTTTTTACGAACCCTTTAGCC
>QMVQ01000127.1 GCA_003661185.1 Candidatus Alkanophagales archaeon
ATTGTTATAAGTATAAATACTACGACAAACGCAGGGCAGAAGAGCATCAAAAAGAATACTGAAGTGCTGGACATGCGTAGGAGGAGCGAGAGAAGGAAAATTTGAGAATAGCAAAGAGATATTGCGTTTCGTCTGCGGCAGAGCGTGAGGATAAATATGAAGGGGGACGTGGGAGGACTTCTTTGGGCTCACAATCTCAAAAACAGGAGGGCTACACATACACGGGAAAGAGCGCATATAAACGGCAAAATTACAGATACAATAACACTACACGAGTGGGAGCACGTCAGAACTTTTTCGAGGCATTTGTATACAGTTCCGAGGCGAGCGCTCATAAGAGCCCATCAGCGACGCAGGAGGCAATACTAAATTCCCTGAATCGCAAAGGAAAAGCTCGCAACACTAAGCAGGTAAATTTTAAGTCGCATCAACAAGACGAGTTTTTTATGTCCGGGCTGTGCTAATCCTGAGCGCTTTCAGTGTGGTACTCGCTTCCCTGTTACAAGTCACGCTGCCGTTACCCGATCTACAATCGCCAGCATTGGAAGTAACGTCGGCGTGTAGTCTCAGCTGCCGCTAGATTTGCAGTCGCCTTCCCTCTTTAAGCACCCGCTCCAGCTTCTTGGCGGCGTATTTGTGGTCGAACTTCCTCGCCAGCGCTGAGGCGTTTTTGCCGATTTTCTTCCGAAGTCTTGCGTCTTTCAAGAGCATAACAACATATTTTGCGAACTCGTCGTAGTCGTCCGTTACAAACATATCACGCCCGTGCGTGGGACTTATTCCGAAGGTTGCGAGCGACGTGGCGACGACCGGCAGCCCGCACGCCATCGCCTCCAGCATTTTCCCTCTGAAGCCCGTGCCAAGTTCGATAGGAGCAACGAAAACGTCGCAATTCCAGTAAAAGCGGCGGAGGTTCTCGTTATCACCGCCCTCTTGGACGATGACGTTTTCGCTTCGTAGCTTTATGAGTTCAGGAGGCGGGCTGAAGCCGATGGCGTAAAACTTTGCGTCTGGAACCTCGCTCAGGATTTTGCCCCAACAATGCTTGATAAAATTCTTCACCGCATCCACGTTCGGATAGTGACGGAAGTTGCCGACGTATAGTATGTTTTTCGTATTTCGCCTCCAACGGTCTTTGGGCGGTGTGAAGAACCTCGTGTCCACGCCGTGTGGCACCACCCTGATTTTCCGGCGGAGGTTCGGCTCGTAGCCCGCTAGGATCTCGGCGTCTTCCCTCGTCAGCGTCAGAATCTTGTCGGCAGCGGCATACATCCTGAACTCGTAATCTCGTAGCTCCTTTATTGTCCCCTCGCTAATGTCTTCCCCTCTCTTAGCTCGCAGTTCGAAAGCCTTTGTATAGCACTCATGCACTGAGATTATGGCGGTGGTGTCGGTGGGGATGAGGTGGCGGTTCGCCTCTATATACTGCCCCATGACAGAGTATTCGGCGATGACGACATCTAAATGCGTCTCGCTTAAAACTTGTCGGAACGCCGCCTCGATACTTTCGTCGTAGCCGCCGTCGCCAGTAAGGAAGAAGCGAGGGCGCTTTAACCTCTTGTAGAGCATCTCGACGACGTCGTTCGACTTATCTCGCATGGAATCGATTTTGACGACCCGCTCGCAGAAGAGCTCAAGGCTTGTGTCTTTCCGGTCCTCCTCGGTGTAAGCAGGGGCGATGAGGGTTATCTTATGCCCCATCAGAGAGAGATTCTTAATCCTGTGGTAGATGAGGATGGGCCCGCCAATAATGTCTGCTCTGGGGAGCAACTTCGTCAAAAACAGAATTTTCAGCCGCCTCACGCCTCAACAACCTCCGCCATGCTTAAACGGACTTCTCTCTTCTCAACATACGCCATAAGCTCCTGCCATTTCCTCTGAAGTTCGCAGAGCCGCAGAAAGGGGTCAAACTTCGGCACCGCCTCCGTCTTCGCAAGCGTGATGTTCCACAGCGCCTCCTCAGCGCCTTTCTGGTCGCCTTGCGCCCGGTATTCCTCCGCCAACAACCTGCACGCCTTCTCTATCTTCTCCTCAAGGTCATATTTCAAAAAACACCCCGGATACGGGTCGAGGTCCTCAGGTCTCACTCTCGTCATCCCTTCCACGTCTTTCTGGCTTTCGATCTTCGCCCGCTCATAGACGAAGCGGAAGATGTCTTGTCGCAGTTGCAGCCATGCTGGATACGGCTTCGGCGGCGGCAGGTGCTTGATATGCAGCTCGTTGTCAAGGAAGAAGCGGAAGCCGAACATCCTCGCATTTATCAGAAAGTCAATGTCTTCGCCCCTCGGCACGTGCGGGTCGAAAGGCACCACCTTCCACAAATTTCTGTGCACGACCATGTTCCCACCGAACACGAACGGCGTCTCCTTCAGCCTCGGCGGCATTCCTATTATCTTGTCGAACGCCTCGTTCATCCGCTCGTATTGGTCCCAGTATTTCATCCATGGGCGAAACGGCTTTTTAATGCGATAATCGCCATCGGGCTGCAGGTAGTAGCCCGCCACCGCATCCACAGAAGTCCCACCAACACGCCTCCCAACAAACTCCTTAGCTTTCGCCATGAAATTCGGGTCCTCAAAGACCTCATCATCGTCAATGAACACAGCAACGTCCGCTCCCAAGACGTGCGGGACGAACAGGCAGAGATTACGAACGCTGGAGTAGCCACGGAGGCTAAGAAGCTCAGCAAGTTCAGTTTTGCCGTCGCTATTCAGCAAGTCACGAATTCGCTGCAAATGTGAAGGCCCGAAGACGAGGGAATCCACGCCAGCGTCGGCTGCTGCGGCTTTAACGACACCGCTAACCTTCTTCTCAACTCTGTTTTCAATGTCTTCAGCGGTGGCGACCGCAAGAACCACAAGCCGAAAGTCCTTATCGTTAAGGATTTCCATGCTCTTTATAGTTCGGCGGAGCGTGCCCTCGCTGTTCAGCGGCGTGGGATGGTCGTAAATGGCGTCGCCCTCCCGCCAACCCTCAGCCCGCCCCCAATACGTTGGGATTACCATCGTGACTTTCATTCCCGTTACACCTCCTATGGGAAGCCTCTCCTTCAAGGCGGAGAGGAATACCCTGCCTTGCATATTTATTATACATCTTTTTTCAACTCCCTTGCGAAGAGCGTCTGAATAGCATGATGACGCCACTCAAGCTCCTTACGGGGAACTTCACGGCAGGGAGGAGGCGTTCCTAATCCCATGCTCCCCTCCGTAATTCAACCCTAAGTGCTGTAGGAGTTTCTTGAATGCCTGCCCACGATGTGAAACTTTATTTTTCTCTTTTGTATCCAACTCCGCAAATGTTCGCCCCGAAAACTCAAAGATCGGATCGTAACCGAAGCCCTTATCCCCTCTAATGCTTTCTGCGATTCTGCCGCTGACGCTTCCGACGAAGAGCTTCGGCTGCGTTGACGGCGCCGAGATGAATGCGATGACACACTTGAACGTCGCTCTTCTGTTCTCTACGCCGCTCATGAGCTTAAGTATGCCTTCATTCCCGATTTTCTTGTGGACGTATGCTGAATATGGACCAGGGAAGCCGTTTAGCGCCTCTATGAAAAGCCCGGAGTCCTCGACGAAGAACGGTGGCTCCAAGAGCTTCGAGATGACCCTTGCGGCGTGCAGCGCAATCTCTTCAAGACGGTCCGCCTGTATCTCCTCCTTCGGCATGTCCGCCTGTTTCACTCTCAACAGCCCGCCAGAAAGCTCCTCCGCAAGCTCCCTGAACTCACGAAGCTTGCCCTTATTACCTGTGACTATGGTTATTTCCATTTCGTCGCTTGTCATGTTTCCTGTCTTTTTAATACTACCGCATAAAATTAATTAACCAGCAACGACGCAAAAATTCGTCAAATTCGTCAAAGTTCTGTTCGATGATAATGATGTGCTAATTAGGTTCTCGTTAAATTTAGCAAGGAGAGAGATTGGATTGAAGGGTGAGGTGGGGTTGGAGGAATTAATAAAAAGCGGTGAAATTGAAATAAAATACACAAAATGAGATATTTGAAAGAGCCGTCAGAGAGTCCGTGGAGGAAAACATTGAGTCAGTGAAGAAATTAGCGAAGTATTGATAAGGCTTTCTTGAGAGTGTCTGCAAGATGCACACCGTGAAAGAAGTTGGTATTTGGCTAATTACCAAAACCCCATTACTTCACAACTTTCCCCGTCCGCATATACCAGAGGTAAAGGTCGAGGGCGGCGAGCGTGAGACCTGAGGCTTCAGCAATGTCTCTCAAAACGCTTTCCACCCCCAAATATCTGCGTCTCGTAAGCGTTATGTTTTTCCCTCTCCCGCCACCGCCTCCCTCAAGCTGCACAAGCCCATACTCCCGAAGCACGCTCAGAATATGCCTATCAATGATTGCGAAGTCTGTGAAGCCGACGTTCCTGAGGAAGTGGCTCGCTTCTTTGTAACCGACGCCCTTTATGCTCTTGACAAGCCATTCCCTTGACGCGCCACTGCTCTTGGCTTCAAAGCTCAGGACAATTTCCTTTATGTTGTTTACGAAACTCCTCGCACCCGTTATATACTCAGCTCGTTTTTTGTAAAACCTATAACCTCTTTCTTTCAGGAGGGAAGCTAATTCATCTTCATCAGCGTCAAAAAATGCATTCTCACGCCTCAAATCTTCCCAGATGACCAAAACTCGGGAAGCATTGAAGTTTGCCGTCAAAATGCAGAAGCAAAGCTCCTCGAACCAACGACTGGAGTCCGCCTCGTGAACTTCCTTAAATTCCTCAAGGCGCCGCTTTATGAGCCTCGCAACGTCACTCCTCTTCAGCTCGTTTATCTTCGCCACCAGCCCTTTCGCTCCCACCTTGGGTTGAGCTTGTCGGCGTGGGCTTAAGAATCTTACGAGCATCCTCCCTGAGGAGCATGTTCGTGAGTGCGCTGAGCGAGCAAAGCGTGCCACGTCCCTCGATGACGCCGTCGCCCGGAATTCTTGCGACGATGTAGCCTCTGGCTGTAACTTCAACCTCGACGCCAAGCTCCGAAAGCCGAGAAAGCACGATGTTTCCAAGGGCGCCCGTCGGCTTTTCCATCCAGCAATGCTTCAGCGGGCAGAGGTTACAATAAGCCTTAAAAAGTTCTGCGCTCTTGCTAGAGACGAGTGCCGCCTCAATTTCCGCCTTCACCGTCGCATACGCAATACAACAGCCAAAAACGCCCTCCACAACCGTCTTTCTGCCCCCCTCTCTTATTGCAACTCTAACGCCTCCGCCTCGCACTTCATAAGCGTTTTCAAGCGCGCCTGCTCGTATTTCAGCTTGCCGGTGCTCCTTGCGTCCTTTAACGCCTCTCTTATCCTTTCTGCGAGGAAATCAGTCCTTGCGGCATTCACTACGACGGCGCACGTCGAGCAGTATGTAGCGGGGGACCTCGAAATCTCGTTCCCATCCTTGTCGTAGAAAATGGAGACGACGCCA
>QMVQ01000128.1 GCA_003661185.1 Candidatus Alkanophagales archaeon
AAGGACATCTGGGCTGTTATAGAGGAGAGGGTTAAGGAGGGGAAGAGGTAGTGGATGTCCCGGTATTCTTAGGGATGCTACTCACGGGATGGGTAGTCTCGTATACCCTTAGGGTTTTCAAGAAGCTCTTACTCGTATTCCTCGGTGTCCAGATGATAATCCTCCTCTCATTTGAGAGGTGGGGGCTGATCACGATAAACTATGGGAATATAGCCCACTTCATCCAGAGGCTTATGGAGTTCGATATCGGGGTTATATTCTCAACCCTACCCTACGTAGCGCCGTTTCTAGTGGGTTTTGTAGTCGGGATATTCTTTCCTAAATCGATACAAATTAAACGTAGGAAGTATCTAAGAGTAGGGGAGTAGGGGATGAGGCGCAGGGGGTATGCCAAGAGGAAATACCTGACCTCATGCCGATCCGATGAGTTCCTCTCTAAGGATAAGGTAGAGGGTATAGTGTCCAAGATAGTGAGGCTACTGAAGGGTAGTAGGGGGAGGGTGCATACACTCAATAGACTGCTTGTTGAATTCGGTTTTAGGTACTACAGTCCTCAGGCATTCCACTTCCTCAGAGAGAGCTTAAAGAAGAAGGGGGTAGTGGTAAAGAAGGTATCCAACAAGAGGTACATAGTAGTACTTGAGGAGTGAGGAGAGAAAAAAATTATTTCAACATCCAGACTAACGCTTTACCGCCTCTCCTACACTCGACCTTCCCTTCACTGCGGAGGAGCTTAAGCGAATAATAGGCCATGGATAGGGTGCAGTCTAATATATCAGCTATCTTGGAAGTGGTGAGGGGTCTCTTCTGTAGCAGGGCTAGGATCTCCTTCTTCCTTTCTCTTACCTTTTTCGTGGGTGCTTTTGGCATATTTTTCTCCCAATATACTATACTAAGACTAATATATAAGTCTTATTTATTCATTAGTTGTTTTTACATGTGTAAAAATAGGAGATAGGGTAGAAAAATGAAATCAGTAGAGTACGTCATCTTCGCATGTAGCACACTCTTCCTCTTCCCTATCCCTCTCCCTCAACCTCCTCGCTATGTCCCTCACTATCCTCTCCTCTTCCTCCTCCCACTCCCTTCTCCTGCTTCCCCACCAGCTCAATATCGACACCCATATCTTTTAGTGTTCTCTCTATTAAAACATTTATGAGCCCCTCAACGAGTATCTGCCTATAGTACCGGATCCTATCAGATACATACGACAGCTCACCTATCCTCTCCAACAAACCCCTCGCTTCCTTATAGTCCTTCCCGTCCACAGCCTCAGTATACTCCCTAGCCAACTTCTGGCACGTTTCGAGTAGGTGTTCTTCTGCACAGAGTAGGTGTTTTACAGCACACCAGTACTCAGCTACTAGAGCCCGTTCCCTAATACCCTTAACCGACACTAACCTTTGAGCCAGCATCAATTTTAGGTCAGTTACGGATTTAAAAAGATATATTAAGTAACAGAGATCTTCTAAAAGCAAAGCTTTAAAAACTTTTTCATTTAAAGAAAAAGGGGAGAAGATGGCTCATGGTATATGGACTAGACCCTTTAGAACGGAAAAACTGAAATTCAGACCAGTAGAGATGGGGTACGAGACAAGTGGGCATCCAAAAGAAGTATTTGAGCATGGCGACTGGGTTACACTAGGATTTGTAGAGCCAACGAGGTCGATGGGTTTGGAAGAATTCTCAGATATCCTGTACTTTGAAAGAGAGGATATCATCGAAAGAGTATTTGAAGATGTAAAGAGAAACCTCGAAAGAATGGGTTATAGTATTGAAAGATCCTATAGGCCGCTGTTCCATGTAGAGGAGTGGGAGTACAAGCCGAGGATATGGTATATAGTCAAGAAGGGAGAAAAACCAATAGCATACTGTGATCTCATAATCTCAAGTGGGGAGATTGCAGAACCCGGCGAACCTTATGCTGAAGTCTCAACAGTCTGTATAAGGGTTCCTAGAAAAACAGAGAAGTAAATTGTAGTAATTGCTTTATCAAATCAAAATACAAGGGAAACCTTACTTAGAAAAAATTAAAAAGGAAAACAACTTCTATATTAGGAGGGGGATTATGGCTAAGACGATAGAAGAGGTGTTGGAGGAGATAGAAAAGATATTTCCGAGTTTTCGTCATTTAGAGACGTATGAGGACTATGATGTACTGAAAGGAATGGTAAGAAGTCTATGGCTCACGGGCGCAATCAGTTTTAGATGCTATGCGGCAATTGATCAGCTAATGATCGCCTATCAGTATGCCAAAAAGGGTTCAAAAAGATTTAGTGCCTACGATCTCACTTCAAGGCTAGAGGAGTTCTGGAGAGCGTGTACTGAGACCGTAAAGATATAAGAGGAATCTACATTATACTAGGGGGTATCTGACTATGTTGGAACCAAGACCACGAGAGGAGCTAACCGAGAAGTTAAAGAAGATTATAGAGGAAGGTGAAAAAGAGCTTAGGGAAAAGGGTCTCGTGAAGTTGTTAAAACAAACCCGAAAGCTCTTTTATCATGGGGACGGAGATGTGTATCCACAGGAGAGGGTTATGGTCTTTGTTTGCTTCGAAGCGGCCATACCAGAACATGTAAAGAGACTTGAGTACACGGTAAGGGAAGCTGAGCCTTGGATAGAAGTTGTTCCTTATGTTGGAATAGCAAATTACTCTGAAGCTGGGTTATGGATGAGTAGGGGATACATGGAGAGCAAGAACTGTGTATACGTCGGAGACTACCCAGTAGGATCCCTCCTAGAACAGGTTGATCCAAATGCAACAGTGAGGTTCTACGGCACCTCCGCCTACGGGTTCGGGAGAGGAAGAGAGGGAGAACCAGTACCTATACGGGAGGTAAAGAAAAAAGTCCTAAGATACTGAACTTTTTCTACATTACTTATGGGTATATAATACGTTTTAGCCTTAACATATTCTCAAAATGCTCCACCAATTTCTTAAACTCCTCCTTTCTTAACGTTACTGATAGTGAGATGCCATCATCTCTATCAATCGTTAAGATAACTACATCGTTAAGGATCTCCACATCCACATCTCCATGAGGAGGGAACACCGACATATTTTTCTCCCGATATACTATACTAAGACTAATATATAAGTCTTATTTATTCATTAGTTGTTTTTACATGTGTAAAAATGGACTAATAGTTAGTTATCAACATAACCTTCATGTACGATCTCTTAGAGTTTAAATTAACTGTAGAGGCGCTTCGGAACACCCTAGCTATATGTACTCTAAACTTGTTCTCCCTACACCACTTCTCGATGAAGGGGAGGTAGTTCTGTTTCAACAACCACTTACCCCTTACGGTTTCAAGTAGGCTCAAGAGATCCATGTAATCATCTTCCCCGAAACTGGTATCATAGAAATCGCCATGTGGTTTTTCTGTCGAAAAGTAGAGGTGGGGAGGGTCTAGATAAAAGAATGTGAACTCACTATCGTACCTCTTGATGCACTCTCTGAAGTCTAAGTTCTCTATTACTACGTTTTGTAGGCGCTTATGGACGAGGCTTAGAGTACCGTGTATTTTCTGAAAGAAGGAAAATGCCAGATTTCTAACCTTACTAGTCCTAAACCCAGCTCTCGTACCTAAATTTCCATTAAACGCCATACTCATAAGGGAGAAGTACCTTACCGCCCTCTCCACCCTATCTAACTCCCTAAACCCAGTCTTCCGAAACTCAAGGAAGAGGTCATAGTACATTTCTCTTGAGTAGAGCAACCACTTACACCTCTCTAAGAATGTCCTATACTCCTCTCTAACAACCCTAAACAGGTTCACTAGGTTACCATCTATGTCATTATAGACCTCTACCTTAGAAGGGGGTTTATTCAGGAGGAGGGGAGCCGCTCCTCCAAAAACCTCGACATAGCACTTATGTGGGGGAAAGAGCTTAGCTAGGAAGGGGAGGAGGTAGTAATCCCCACCCATGTAGCTATGCAGGTTGAGCCGGGGTTTGTGAAGGGGAACCTCTAGGTAGAGACCCCCATCCTTCAAAAGCCTACCGATTTTATGGGTTCTAGTCCACCTATTCGTCTTCTGATTATAGTGCCTAACGTACCATCCATTCTTCTGATCATAGTACAACCTACCGAGCTCTCCACACTTAGGGCATTTTACGAGTAAGCTCCCCCCTCTCCTCCCCATTTTCTCAATATTCCAGCTCAAACTCCCCCTCCTAGTATAGGATTGTGTATATTTATCCATTACTCAGCGACTAACGTGTACTTACCTATCCTATAGTTAGCATAGAAGGAGTACTTTCCCGTACTCCTATACCAATCTCCCTCTCTCCCCCTCCTCGTAGCCACATTCCTCCTATACCGAAGGAGTACCCGATGGGGTTTAAGAGTTTCCATGATCATCCTATCGAGTGAGGGGAGGTAGTGGTGTTTTAACAACCACTTACCCTTCACTCTTGAGAGTATTTCGAGGAGATCCATGAAGTCCTCCTCAGTAAACCGATCCGTAGCCTCGTAGAAATCCCTCTCTTTTTCGGAACTCAGGAATACGTGGGGAGGGTCTAGGTAGAAGAACGTGTACTCGCTATCATATTTCCTAATGCACTCCCTGAAGTCTAGGCACTCTATACAGACATTTTTGAGCCTCTCATGGATGAGGTTGATACCCTTCAGGGCATTAAAGAAAGCTCGTGGTACGTTTGATTTTGGCCCCGCAGAGAACCCGCTCCCCCTCTTACCCCCCACCGTAGCCCAGTGCACGTAGTAGAGGGCTACTGCCCTCTCTACATCATCCTCAAAGTCCCTCCTCTTGAGCTTTTCTATGAACTTGTAGTACAGCTCACGGGAGTACACTAGGTACTTAGTCCTCCTGAGGAACTCCTGAAAGGTCTTACGGTTCCTCACGACTTCAAATAGGTTCACTAGGTCTCCATCTATGTCATTATAGACCTCTACCTTAGAGGGGGTTTTGGTCAAGAGGAGTTTTGCAGAACCCCCGAAAACCTCTACATAGCACTTATGCGGGGGCATCATCTTCAACAGAAACCTCACTATCGTACTATCAGCCCCCGGAAAGCGTATGAATGTGGGGAGCTTCTCGGGATAAGGAAGAACCTCAATAGGGTCATCGGGGTCGACTTCATGGGATCCCCTAACAACTTTCAACTCTCCTTCATAATTGAGTAGTGAGTGTTCGGCAATCTTCCTCTTACCCACTAAGTCCACCCTATGATAAACTCTGGGAGCCCCCCTCCACATCACTAGATAACCCGGCCTACCGCACTTTGGGCATATAACGTAGAGTCCCCTTATGGGGTATCTATATACACGCCTACTCTCCTTCCGCTTGAGAACCGGTGCTACCATTACCCTCCCTATAATATACGAAACGGTTAGTTAAAAAGATATGGAAAATTTTAAATC
>QMVQ01000129.1 GCA_003661185.1 Candidatus Alkanophagales archaeon
TGCAAACACCACGAAGACACTCGAAGGCTTCTTGCGGCTGGGGGAGAAAATAATACACATGCATGCTAACGACAATCACGGCGACGACGACGACCATCTCGCGCTCGGCGACGGGAGCATAGATTGGGATAACGTGTTCCGCTCGCTCACGGGCTATAACGGCTGTGTGGTGGTTGAGGTTAACAGCTTAGAGGACGGCATAAAGAGCTTAGAGTTTTTGAGAGGGAAACTTGAATGATGGTGGCAGGGGTCGAGGAGGAACGGCGAGATGTAGGAGCATACGAGGTTTCGGTGGTGCTCCCCGCATACAACGAGGCTGACATGCTGGAGAGAGCGGTGGACGCCGTAGAAAAAAGACTTAGGGAGCTGGGTGTGAGTTTTGAGATAATAATAGCAGAGGACGGGAGCACCGACAGCACTTACGAAATTGCGAGGAGAATAGCAGAGGAGAAGGATTTCGTGCGGCTCCTGCATAGCGATTTTCGACTGGGGCGCGGCGGCGCCCTTAAGCGGGCTTTCAAGCTTGCAAGTGGCGAAACTCTTGTCTATCTCGACGTCGACCTCGCCACCGACCTCAAGCATTTGGAGGAGTTAATAAACTCGGTAAGACTCGAAGGCTACGACGTCGCCACCGGCTCAAGACTCCTGCCTGAGAGCAACGCCGCCCGCACGCGGAAGCGTAAGCTGATGAGCGTGACTTTCAACTTTTTGGTGCGGGTGCTCTTGCGTTCTGAGCTGCGGGACCACCAGTGCGGCTTCAAAGCCTTTAAAAAAAGTTCTTTGACGAAGATTTTGGGGGAGGTAAAGGATGAGCATTGGTTTTGGGACACTGAAATCCTCGTGCGGGCGCAGAGACGAGGCTTAAAGGTGAAGGAGTTCCCGGTGCGCTGGCGTGAGTCCAAAAGGAGTAAAGTTGAGACTTTGAAGGACGCTAAGAACATGCTTTTTTGCATACTGCGGCTGTGGCGGGAGCTTAATGCCTGAGTTTGAGTAGAGGGCGTTAAGAAATGGCGGTCAAGGAATTTTTCTGGCGTTACTACGTGGCGCCCATAATTTACGACACAGGCTACAACGTCGTGAACACCGCGACGTGGGCAGCGTTACTGCTGCTCGTTGCGTTCCTCGTTTATAAGCTGTTTAAGAAGTGGGGGATTGAGGCGGACGAGCGTTTTCTCTTGAGTCTGACGCCCTACGTGCTGACAGGCGTCTTCCTCAGAGTTGCCGAAGACGCCGAGCTCGTGCCGGCGCCGCACCGTTACTTCCTCGTATCTCCGCTGATTTGGCTGGAACTGCTGGCGGTGACGCTGCTCGTGCTTGCGGCGTGCGTCGTCACGACGGCGGCAAAAGCAGAGGGGCAGCTGTCCGTCGAGGAGCGGATGCGAGCGGTGGAAAAAAGATTTGGGGTTGTCGGCGTGGTGATTTGCGTCAGCACACTCGTTTTCTTTTTAAGCTTTGGCGGTGGACGCAGCCAGTGCGTGTGCCTCTGGGCACCGCTCCTCGTATTTCTGCTGGCAGCCGTCGCGCACATCTTAACGTGGGCGGCGGCGAGGGCGCTGCGTTTCGAATTTCTGGCGGGCGCCGGCAGTTACGTCATCTTCTCGCATCTCCTAGACGCCTCTTCCTCATACGTGGGAATAAAATTCTTGAGATACAGCAGCAAACACGTCCTCGAGAGCGCGCTCTATAGCTTTTCTGTCGAAGCCGTGGTGTTGATGTTCCCGCTGAAAGTGCTCGTGGTAGCAGCTCTTCTGTATTTTTTACCGTTCCTTGAGGATAGGAAGCTGCAGAGCGTCGTTCTGGCGGCGGCATTCGTGCTTGGGCTCGGACCGGCGCTCAGGAATACCTTGAGGATGAGCATTTGCGTGTGACGGCGAGCGGCGTGGACAGGAAATGACGGCGTAAGGTTCATAAAACAGAAAAAGATAAAAAGGGGTTGCCCTGACGGTGCATAAAGGATGCATATAATAATAGTGGGGCTGGGAGGCATAGGCAGGAACTTAGTGCGGGTAGCGGTGCAGGACAAGAATGACGTCGTGGTGATAGACAAGGACGAGCGGCGGTGCCGGGAGGTAGCAATGGAGTATGACGTCATCACAATAGTGGGCGATGCGACCGTCGGGACGACACTTGAGGAAGCGGGGGCGAGCCGTGCTGACGCCCTGATCACAACGACCTCGGATGACGCCACAAACCTCATGATAACCCTCAAGGCTAAGGAGTTCGGCATAAAAGGCATAGTTTCCGTCGTGAACAAGGAGGAGCACCTGAAGATGTTCAGGGATGCAGGCGTTACTGTCTTTGAAAATCCGGACATGCTCGTCGCAAAGCAACTGTATTTTGCGTCACGCCGCCCGAAGGTCAAGGACTTCCTCGTGAGCATCGGGGATGGGCAGGCTGAGGGCTTCGAACTCGTCGTTGAGGAGAATTCAATAGCCGCGGGAAAGAGCCTTTCTGAGCTGAAATTAAAGGATGCCGTCGTAGTTGCGGTGCAACGTAACGGCGAGCTCATCATCCCCAAAGGCGACACCGTCCTGAGGGTCGGCGACACCGTCACAATCTTTGCACGACCGAAATATGTCGAGAAGATATGTTCCTTGTTCTTCTCACGCTGAGCCTTAGTGCTGCATAGGCACGCAAACATTTGAGCTTTTGTGGAGACTAATGCGTGAAGTATGCGATTACGGTCTGCCCCTCGACGGAATCGACCCTCACGAATCCGTATCTTTCAAATTGCACGACGTCCCCCACTTCTTGCTTTATGAGGGGCTCACCGATGCCGAGCTCCTCCGGCTTTTCGACCTCAGGTCTCTTGACGACCACATGGATGTAGTTTTCAGCAGGAACCCACTGGATGACGGGCTTCTTCTTGTCATCAGCCCCGGCAGCTATCGCTTCGGCGTCACTGACGACTCTTGCGGTCAAAGGCTCCTCGCTCACGATTTCCACGTCACACAGGTATTTTAAGCGGAGGGCGCCGCCGACTCTCAGCGTGCGGGCGTCGTCGCCGTTGATGAACACCGAGCGGCGAACTTCAATCTCACGGAAGTCCCTCCTGTTGGGGTGCAATAATGCCCTCGCCACGCCTTGGAACTCCTCACCGTTTTTCACGAGATGAAGCTCCTGCGGCGAGGTGACGAAAAAGTATCTATTAGCCTTCTCGTCGATTAACTTGCGGTTTTCGGCATAAAGGTTCTTCAAGCTGATAGCCACGTCGTTCTCGGTGACGCCGAGGTTGAGGAAAAAGCGGCGTATCGCTTCGGGTTCGAAGCCTCTTCTACGTAACGCTCTTATCGTCGGGACTCTCGGGTCATCCCAACCGTCGAACTCACCGCTCTCGATGCGTCGTCTCAGCTCTGACGTGCTGAGTTTGCCGAACTCGTGGATTTTCAGGCGCCCCCACAGAATCGTGATGGGGTATTCCCAGCCGAAGTGCTTGTAAAGGAATCTCTGCCGTCCTTCAGAGTCCATCAAATCTTTTCCTCGGATGATGTGCGTGACGCCGAGGATATGGTCTTCAATAGCGGACTCGAAATCGAGGGTTGGCCAGACGCAGTATTTATCGGCGACGCTCGGGCGGGGGTGCGTCGCCTTCAAAATCCGGAACGCCACCCAGTCCCGCAACGCAGGGTCTTTGTGCCGCATGTCCGTCTTCACACGCAATACCGCATCCCCAGGCTCGTATTTTCCGTCAAGCATCCGCTTCCAACGCTCTAAGTTCTCCTCCACATCTGCATTACGGTGGGGGCACTCACGGGAAGCATCTTTGAGTTTTTTAAACTCCGCTCTCCCGCAGAAGCACACGTAGGCGCCGCCAAGCTCGATAAGGCGTTTTGCATGCTCGTAGTAGATTTTAAGGCGTTCCGACGCAATCACGACCTCGTCAGGTCTCGCATCGAGCCACTCGCAGTCCTCTAAATACCAGTCGTAAGCCTCGAGCAGTGGACGCTTCAGCACGGGGTCGGTGTCGTCGAACCTTAAAATAAAACGCCCTTTGTAGCGGCGGGCGTATTCGGAGTTCACGATTATGCCCCTAGCGCTGCCGAGTGTCGGCGGTCCGTTCGGGTTCGGAGCGAACCTCATCACTACGCCACGGTCGGCGTCCGGCAACGGGGGCAATATTTCTTCCCTACGCTCGCCAGCCTCCGCAAGCTCAGCAAGAAGCTCTGGCGCCAGCCGCTTTAGCTCTTCTTCGCAACGCTTCACGTCGAGTTTGCCGACCTCCATTACGACCTTCTTGATGACTGGCATAAGGTCTCTGATTTCAGTTTTAAACTCAGGATGCTCGCCTATCAGCTTCTTAACGACAGCATCGATCCTTGGTGGCTTCCTATGCCTGACGGCGTTCTGGAGAGCGTATTTTCTTATCGTCGTGCGGAGGTCCTCGTCGTGCAGCGAGGGGGGAGCCACGTTTTCACCTAATCCTTAATGGGTCCCAGCAAGACTTAAGCTCGCCTCGGTATTTCAAGTTGTCTTCTCCGCATCGTCGTCCAGAATCTTTAACCCCATCCATATTCAGGATAAGTTGCTTCTAATCCCTTCTTCTCAAAGGAGGGATACAGAGGGGGAGGAGGGCGGGAAAGTTTTTAAGTAGAAAGAATACACTAAAACTAATGGAAGTGACAAAGACCGTCAAGTGTAAGATAATGGGTTTAACCGAGCGAAAGAGGAAACTACTTAACAAGGAATATGATAACTTCCAGCATTGGCTTGAGACGGGAGAAGATAGAGGGGTGTATTCAGCATACAAGCAAGATGCAAAGTGGCTATATAAGAAAGCAAGGAAGATGAGGGGCATCCCAATAAGAAAAGATTTGATAGATATCCAAAGAAGAGATACGAAAATAGCTAAATATTGGGCGAGGATAAGGGTAAAAGGTGTAAGAGGTGGTGTAAAGGTCGCACTGGTTCATCAGCCAATTATTTTTGAGGAGTGGGCTATATGTGAATCTTTACTTGTCAGGACGGACGGGGGAGAATTTTACCTTCACGTAACTGTTAAAAAGGATGTTGAGCAAAAGAGGGAATACTCATCCATCATAGCGATAGACATGGGAGCTCGTTGGATAGGAGTGTCGGTGGCACGGCACCGCAGCAAGCCGAAGTTCTACGGCAGAAAAGTGAGGGCGGTTAGAGGAAAGTATTTCTGGCTGAGGCGCAAGCTCGGAAGGGAGAAGAAACTACAGGCAATAAAGAAGATAGGGCGCAAGGAGCGGAGGATTGTAAACGACGAGCTGCACAAGATAGCAAAGGAAATTGTTGAAGAGGCGGAGAGGCACGACGCAATAA
>QMVQ01000130.1 GCA_003661185.1 Candidatus Alkanophagales archaeon
CCGCCTCTAACGCCTCTCTCAGCTCCTTCTCCGTCGGCACGCCTCCATGCTTCACGAGCTTTCCGTTGATGACGACGGCGGGCGACATCATGATGCCGAGCCGCTCCGCCTCCTCTGAGAACACGTTCACCTTTTCGACTTCCGCATCGAGCCCCAGCTTCTTAACGAGCTTCCTGACGAGCTTCTCCGTCGCCTTGCACTTCGCACACGGCGGCTCCGTCCCAAAAACTTGCACCCTCACCATTCCAATCACCTTGCAGCTTAAATTCATCTCGCTTTCATTTCCTCCAGTTTTCGACGACGCGAGAAGTTTCCATGGGGATTTCGACGAAGCGTCGCCGACATTCATGTATCTCTCCCCAGGTCCTTAAAAGCTCTTTCAACTTTTCTTCTTCTGTGTGCCATTTATTCATCACCTTCCCATCATTTCACGACGGCGCCCCAAACCAGCCCGAGGAGCGTCGAGAGCACGACTACGAGCGCTACGTAGGCGGCGGCTCTCCTCGCCCCTATCGTCCGCCAGATGACGATCATGTTCGGGAGGCTCAGCGACGGTCCTGCCAGCAGGAGGGCGAGCGCCGGACCCGGTGCCATCATGCCTTGGAGGTAGCCGAAGAAGTCGCCGACTATCGGAACTTCGAGCAGCGTCGGCATGTAGAGCAAGGCTCCGATGACGGAGGCGATGAAGCACGAGAGCGGCGTCGTCGCCCCAAAAACCCTCTGCGTGAGCTTTCCGATCGCCACTTCATATTCCTTGAAAGTTTTGCCGCCGACAACAACCGGCGTGAGCGGGTCAACGCCCTGAGCTACGGCGGCAACGCCCCCGATGATGCCGATGATGAACGTCCCTAAGAGCAAAATCGGGAAGATCGTCCTGAAGAACCACCAAGTCTCGTAGAGCCACTCCCTGACATCATCACTCGTGTAATAAAGCTTGAGGAGAGCCACAAGTCCGCCGATTAGTGGTGAAACGACGGCGAGCTTCACCGTCCAGCGAATCATAGTGGAAGCACCGACGAGCAGGATGGCGACGAGGATTGCGAAGAAGGTGAGCGTCGCCCATGCCGGCTTGCCTTTTTCCTCCGCTCGCCGCTCCGCCGCAGGTAAGCTCACCCGAGCGCTGCCGGCGGCAGTTGCCGGGACGCTAACGTCACGCTCGAAGATTGCCGCCATCGCAAGCCCGACGCCGACCGAAGTGGCGACCGCGAAGAACGCTCTTGCCGCCCCGATATCAAGACCGAGGACTCTCGCCGTCAGAACGATCGCAAGCACGTTGATGGCAGGTCCGGAGTAGAGGAAGGCGGTTGCAGGTCCTATGCCGGCGCCACGCTTGTAAAGACCGGCGAACATCGGGAGGACGGTGCAGCTGCAGACCGCGAGGATTGTTCCCGAGACGGAGGCTATGCTGTAAGAGAGCCAGCGTCTTGCGGACGCCCCGAAGTACCTGATGATCGCCTCTTTGGAGAGGAGGACGGCGATGCCGCCTGCGATGAAGAACGCCGGCACCAAGCAGCCGAGGACGTGGTAGCTGAGGTAGGTGAGCGTTTCATCCACACCCGCCCTGAAGACCGTGACTATCGCATTCATTTCAAAATTATTCGAAATTTACTGTATATAAAAGTTCTGCTTTGTTTGCGGAGGAGGTCTCGCATTACTACGCTCTAAACTGATGCTCAGCGGTTCTTGTCGAGTTCGAGATTGAAAAGGGTCAAAAGAAGAGGCGTAACACGCCTTTTAAGCACTCTACGACCTTTGACGTGGGAGAGGGTGGCACTTTCGCCTGCTTAACGGGCTTCAGCAGCGGGCATACGTTATCCGTGCTCACTTCCGTGCTGCCGACGAGCTCGACAGCCGCCACGTATTTTTCGGCGTCGTAAGCTGAGATGCGCCAGGGTTCCACGCCCAAAACGAGGTCCGGCTTGAGCTTCTTCCAAGGAAGGGCGACGTCGCAGTAGCTCTCCACAACGATGGCTTCATGTCGTTTTGCGATTTCCTTGTATGCGGATTCCATTGCACTCTCGTATTTCGCAGCGAGGGCGTTCAGCTCCTTCAGCCGTGCGACTTTGAACGTCTGCGAGGCACGGCGGCAGAGCCGCTCCAGCAACTCCTCGACCTCCGGCTCGACCGGCATGAGTGCGTTCAGCACGATTATAATGCGGCGGTGTATGGTTATCCGATCGGCGATGAAGTCTGGAATTTCAAGTGAGGGATAACATTCCGCCCAGAGCCTATGGATGGGGTTTATGACCTCCTCCGGCAGCTCTGTTTCGGACGCCTCCCGCAGCAGCTTTGCATCCTTGCCGTAGAGTCGTCCTTGTGAGAGAGATTCGTAGACGACATCAAAGTCATACCAAACGTTATTCCCTGCTTTTGGTTTAAAACCACAGGCATCCACCCCTCCCTCTCTTAAATATCGCAGTAAAGCCCTCGCCAGCGTCGTCTTCCCGGCGTCCTCCGCTTTTAGACCGACTATCAGGACGGTAAACCGTCGCATCGCCATCGTTAATATAGAGTTTGCGCATTAACATTTAATGGGCGTTATGTTAGTTTTTGACGTTGACGGGACACTTGAGTGCGGCGACCCTCGAGGACCGGTCAGGCTTGAATCTTTGCGAGCGCTCAAGGCCGAGAACTTCGTCGTCGGCATCGTCGGCGCCTATGAGAAAGTTCAGAAGCGCGTGCCCAGCTTGGACTTTTACTACGATGGAGACCCGCACAAGGATGAGAACTTGAGAAAAGTCATGGAGGAATATAAGCCAAAGCTGGCATTCTACGTCGCAGATCGTCCAAGCGATAGAGAAGTTGCCCTTAAGAATGGCTTCTGCTACGTCCGCCCCGAAGACTTTACGCTTCCTCAGAGCTGAATACGGACCTGACTATGCGGAACGACGTCAGACGAGTTCGGGAGGCATCGCCCACAACAGCGACCCCTTTCCCTTCTTACTCTTTTCTGGGCAGACAACTCCCGCCATCCTAAATTTTACAGGCTTCACGTCGTCCCTGCCGGTGAGGAGGAGTCTCGCAGCCTTTCAGCCCATACTTTTGGCTCAGCTAAAGGCATGAGCGCCTCTGCCATGAGTTCCGCAGTCTGCACCGCTCTGAGCTTCCCGCTGTTGGTCAGGGGGCGAGCAGGGTCCTCCGCCGCACTCTTTGCCTCTCCATGCCGGACCAAATATAGCCGTATCATCATTTTTGAAGTCAGCCTAACCGCTATTTATCGCTTAAGCAACTCAACACTCGCTCATATAGCTTCCAAAACCTTTCCTTCCAATTTTCAAGCATTAAGACGAAAGGTATGCCCTTTGAATACAGTTTTGCGATTTCGGTGGCGAGCGGGATTTTCATCAAGATTTTTATGCCTTCCTGCGTGCAGAATTCCTGTATCATCTCGTCCCCCTCGCCGCTTTTATTCAAAACGACAGCAAAGGGAGTTTTCAGCTTTTTAAGCGTCTCCACAGCAAGCTTTAAGTCGTATAAGCCGAAGGGAGTCGGCTCCGTGACCAGGATGCAGAAGTCGCTGCCATAAACCGAGAATATCACTGGGCAGGACGTGCCCGGTGGGGCGTCCACGATGGTTACAACGTGCTGGATGCTTATCGCTTTACGCACGGCTTTGACGACGGGCACGGGCATCGGCTCGCCGACGTTAAGTTCGCCGTAAGCAACGAAGATCTCTCCGCCATCGACGTGAGCGAAGCCCTTCTTCACGATGCCCACGGGTCTGTCCTCCTCGATTATTGCGTTTCGCTCGCAGGCGAGGGCGCAGCCGCCGCAGCCGTGGCAGAGTTGCGGGAAGACGAGAACATCGCCTTCCACATTGCGTTCGGGCACGGGACGCACCACGAAGAGCGCATTGAACTCACAAAACTTCGAACAGACTCCACAGAAGTCGCAGCGCTCTTTTAAAATCTTTGGCGTTTTTATGCAGACCTTTTCCGCCTCGGTTATTTCGGGCTTTAGAAACAGAGCGGCGTTCGGCTCCTCGACGTCGCAGTCGAGCAATGCTACGCTTTTGCCGGCTAAGGAAAGCGAAAGCGCGAGATTGACAGCGACCGTCGTCTTGCCAGTGCCTCCCTTCCCGCTCGCCACCGAGATTATCATCGGTTAGACGTATTAGAAGAAGCTGTGCCTGTGTTCCCTGCAGATGTCCTTCTCAGAAGCTTCTCTGAGAATTCCAGCTTGGAATTCTCGCAAAGCATCGCTGACGGTGCCGCTAGCGCCCACGTAAACTTCGATGCCGAACTGCTGGAACATCGCCAACGCCCTCGGACCCAGCCCGCGGCAGAGAACTACAGAGACACCTTTTTCCGAGAGAAGCTCTGGGGGTAGTTTAGAGCCGCCGAAGTGCTCGCTGTAGTTTTGCAGGACCTCCACGTCGCCCGTCTCTAAATCCACAATGGTAAACGTCGGCGCCCTGCCGAAGTGCTCGCAGATGCTGTCATCGAGCCCGCCTGCATAGGTGGGAACTGCAACTTTAAGCTTCGAACGGGAAACTTTTGCTATAAGCTCTTGCATCTTCCTCTTACGAATCCCCTCGAGCTCGTCGTTCACAGGCTTCACCCTGAAAATAAAAAGGAAGGGAAAAATAAAACATGATATCCTACTTTTGAAGCTCTTCAAGCCTCTTCTTTATTTGCGAGAGCGCTTCTTCGAGGGCTTTCGCCTGCGCCTCCAGCATTTCTATCTCTTGCTCCTTGCCCATCAGCGGGGCTGCCCAAGGTGGCATCGGCGCTGAGGGTTGCTGCGTTTGCAGATAAGAAAGGAACTGCGGCAGTTGCCCCGTCTGCATGAGGTAGCTCGCAGCAGGCGGTAGCCCCGTTGGGCTTCTCCCGAGCCACCCCGGCGAGAAGCCGAAGCGCAGCCAGCCCGGTAGTCCCGTCAGCCTGAACATCCATCTCCATCCATATCCCATCCTCCATCACCTCCTTTCCGTTTAACGCAGCATTCAGAACGTTCCACTTAAGCCCTACCACGCCCTAACCATGGGCGTTCCGCAGTTCGGGCACGTCATCTGCCGACACGGCACGCCACGCTGGTGCGGGACTCGATGCCCGCAGCTCGGGCACTCGCACTCGCCGCTAGGACCTGGACCGCCGCCGGCGCCTCTGCCTCCGCCGCCGGCGCCTCTACC
>QMVQ01000131.1 GCA_003661185.1 Candidatus Alkanophagales archaeon
GTCCTTTCCTCCTTGATAAAGGCAGCATGTTGAGCTTTAGAGCCTTGACAACTACCCTTTCCACTCTCAGCACCCGTATTAAGGTATAGTTAAACATATAAATAATTTCCGCCAATTCCCCCATGGTTAAAACCATGGGCTTCCTTGGCGGTGGGAGTGTGATTTGGGGGCTCGCAGGGATGAAAGCCTTTAAATCCTTGGAAGAGCGTTTTGCTCTGTTAAGTGGGGAGGGTAAAGCGAGCTTGTTCGCAGCCGTTTTGGTGTCGGCGGCTTTTGCTTTGGCCCTCTGGATAAGGGTGGCTTTGCCATATGAGAGCGTCTTCACGCCGGAATTCGTGCGTTTCGGCGGCAACGACCCTTGGTATAACATGCGGCTCGTCGAAAGCACACTCGAGCATTTCCCGCACCGTATCATTTTTGATGCTTTCACCTTCTATCCGCATGGCTCATACGTGCCGTTCGCATTGCTCTTTGACTGGTTACTCTCATTTATCATCTGGCTGTTGGGCTTTGGCAACCCGTATGCGACTCTCGGACAGCACGGCATCGAGACCATAGCCGCGTTTTATCCCGCGGTTCTCGGGGCGCTGACAGTCCTCCCCGTTTACTTTATCGCACGGGAGGTGTTCGGAAACAGGCTCGCAGGCGTGCTTTCCGCATTTCTCGTCGCAGCGATCCCTGGACAGTTTCTCACGAGGAGCATCCTCGGCTTCACCGACCACCACGTCATGGAGACTCTTTTTTCAACGATTTTCATGCTATACTTCATTTTAGCACTGCGAGCCGCAAAGGCGGAAGGCGTGAATTTTGAGAGTCTTTGCGAGAGCTTCCAAGGCGGTTTCAGGTCTGCCACGAGCTTCGGCTCCCGCCTGTTGTTCGGACTAAAGACGACGTGGCGACGCTTCCGCAAGACTTGGACGCACACGGCGCTCTCAGGTATCTGGCTCGGTCTTTACATTCTTGGTTGGCGAGGCGGACTCCTATTTGTGTTCGTCGCCTTTGTTTGCCTTATTGTTTTGCACGTTGCAGAGCATTTGCGTAGCGGCAGCGCTGAATACTTAGGCGTGGTCGGAGTCCCGACGTTTTTAATCGCTGCGATAATAATCTCGCCATTCTTGCACCCGGGATGTCTGACGGGGTTCCACGTTTATTCCCCACTCATAGGGGCGGTGGGCACGCTATTAATGAGCGGCGTTTCTGTGGGGCTACGGCGGCGGGAGTTCGATGTGCTTGCGTATCCGCTGGCGCTCGGTGCCATTGCGATTGTGGGCATTGTTGCTCTTAACGTTGCGGCGCCGTCGCTCTACAAGCAGATCGTTGGCGGCTTCAATATTTTCAGCCCGAGAGGCGGGGCGCTGACGATTGCCGAGGTGCATCCCACGCACCTTAGAAACCCCTACACCGGGAAGATTTACGACTTTCAAAACGTGTGGGCGGGCGGTGAGGTTTGGCAGTGGTTCCTGACAACTTTCTTCGTTGCATTATTCGGCATGGGCATCATCGGCTACGAGGCATCCCGTAAATTCTTGAAACGAGATTTTCCGCTGGGCGAGCTTACGCTTCTCACTTGGAGCCTCATCATGCTTTACGCGATGTTCGGGCAGAACCGCTTCGCCGCCTACTACGCAGTAAACGCCGCAATTCTCTGCGGCGGCTTCTCGGCTTGGCTCGTCGGCGTTGTTTCAAAGCTCGGCATGCCGGCTACTGGGCTCATAAAGGTGAAGGGTAAGGCAAAAGCAAGGGCGGTCAAAGGTGGAACTATCAGAAAACCAAGAGCCGCTGCAAAAACCACAAGAACGAGCGAAGGAAAGCCGCCTGAGGTTCCACGCCTTGCAGCCACGCTTCGAAAATACCTCACGCCCGAAGTGCTCACGACGCTCATGACGCTCGTCATAATTCTTGTCGCCGTTAGCAAATATCAGAAGCCCGATGAGGTTACGGCTTTCCTGACGAGCGTCTTAAGCGGTCTTCCCGTTCTCGTCATAGCTCTAGTGGCTTTGATTTTCGGAACGTTCCTCATTCGAGAGCAGCCCACGCTTGAGAGGTCGCAGCTCGTCACGACGCTGTCGGTCTGCTTGGTTGCATTGCTCCTAGCGCTGATAATAGTGTGCCCACCACTTTGCCAGTCCTTAGCAGTGGCGAGGAGCAGCGGCGGTCCGAGCTATGACTGGTATGAGGCGTTGAGCTGGATGCGGGAGAACACGCCAGAGCAGATCACGCCCGCTCTCAACTACACCGACTTTTACTACCAGTTTTACGAGCCGCCGCCCACCGGCGAGGATTACAAGTATCCGAACGGCACATACTCGGTGATGAGCTGGTGGGACTACGGGCACTGGATTACGAGGATTGCGCACCGAATTCCGACGGCGAACCCCTTCCAGCAAGGCATCGGCGGTCCGCATCAGAGAAATAAGCCCGGCGCCTGCGTCTTCTTTATAAACTTCACCGAAGAAAATTCCGTCAAGATTGCTGAGACGCTCGACGTGCGTTACGTCGTCACAGACTTCATGATGGCTGACGTCTGGAACGCCTTTTACAACAAGTTCAATGCGATGACCGTTTGGGCGAATGATGAAAGCGGTTACCTCTCTGCTGTGCAGACCGAAGAAGGCGTAAGGCTCATGGCTACGGAAAAATACTTCCGCACGACAATTGCAAGGCTGCACGTTCTCGATGGCAGCAGCCTTTTATACGGCAATACCTACATTGAGCCGCTGCGGCATTTCCGCCTTGTCCACGAGTCGCCGTCCACGGTTGTGACTTTCACGGTCAGCAGTGGCAATGAGACGCAACAGAAGGAAATAAAGTTCGTGAAGGTTTTTGAATATGTTAAAGGTGCGAAAATCGTCGGGAATGCCTCCGTCGGAAGCGTCGTGGAGCTAAGCACGAACGTTACGACGAACGCGGGTAGGACGTTCGTTTATGCTCAGCAAGTCATCTCAAACGGGACTTTCGAGTTCGTCGTTCCTTACTCTACAGAAGGGACGCCAAGCTGCCCTGAATATACGAAGTTCGATGTCATTGCCGAGCCTTACGTGCTGAGAGTCGGGCGTGTCGAGAACAATACTTTCATTTGGGAAGTGGAGAAAGAAGTGCATGTAGATGAGGAAAGCGTAGTTGAAGGGAGAACTATAAAGGTGTCGGCGTATGGGGGATAAGAGTAAGGCGTCAGGGACAAAGAGCGAGGCGCCAGAGGCAACTAAAGAAGCCGAGCCACTGCAGAAGGCGAAAGCTTTTGCTATTGGATTATTGAGGGATATCGCCGTCGCAGTTCTGATAGTGGCGGTGATTGCAAGCATCGGCTATGCGTTAACCGGCACTTGGCGGATTGCGTTTGCTGTCGAATCAGAGAGCATGCTACCGCACATCCACGTCGGCGACCTCGTGTTCGTGCAGGCGCCGAGCCGCACGGAAATCATAACCAAAGAGGAGGGCAAAGAGGTCGGATATAAGTCCTTCGGCGACTACGGCGACGTGATAATATATCGACCAAACGGGCTTTCCTCAGTCTCTCCAATCATACACAGGGCGATACGCTGGGTTGAAGCTGGCGAGCCTATGTGGGAGAGCGGACCGCCGGCGCCGCATGCCGGCTACATCACGAAAGGCGACAATAACCCCACTTACGACCAAGCATTGTTGAAGCTTGAGCCTGTGCGTCCCGAGTGGGTCATCGGCGTTGCGAAGTTCAGAATTCCCTACGTGGGGTATGCGAGGCTCATTTTCGAGTTTGTATTTGTTCCGTTCTGCGGTGAGCTTCATGGATGAGAGCGTTGAGGAGCAGATGCCCAAGATTAAGCATACTGAACTTCATATTAATCTTGATGCAAGAATTGACAGGAATTTCCCGATTCGGCACATCCTTTTTTTACAGAATGTCGCTAAGAGAGCTCATACCTTTAGGGTTGAGATAGGGGAGGGAGTTTGGGAGTTGAGTTTTTATACTTCAAAGTTTGTATAAAGAATAATGGAAACAGAGATAACAAAGACCATCAGGTGCAAGCTCGTAGGTCTGACAAGGAGGAAGCTTGAGCTACTTAATCGGGAGTATGATAATTTCCAGCACTTCCTAAAGATGGGAGAAGATAGAGGTGTTTATTCTGCTACGAAGCAGCAAGGGAAGAGAACATACAGGAAAATTGACCCCAATGAGGAATATCCCCTTGTTATAAGAAAAGACCTGATGGATATTCGGCGAACTAACAATAAGTTCGCTAAGTATTGGGCTCGCATTCCTGTTCACGGCGTGAGAGGGGGCATTAAGGTTGCATTGGCTCATCAACCATTTAACTTCGAAGAATGGGAGATTTGTGGCTCTAAACTGATTAGAACAAAGAATGGAGAGTTCTACTTGCATGTGGTTGTTAAGAAGAAGGTTAAAATCAAGAGTGAATACTCATCCATCATAGCGATAGACATGGGAGCTCGTTGGGCTGGAGTGTCGGTGGCACTCCACCGCAGTAAGCCAAAGTTCTACGGTAAAAGAGTGAGGGAAGTTAGGGGAAAGTATTTCTGGCTTAGGAGAAAGCTTGGAATGGAGAAGAAGCTTAAAGCGATAAAGAAGATAGGGCACAAGGAAAGGAGAATCGTGAACGATGAACTCCACAAGATAGCGAAAGATATTGTTGATGAAGCTGAGAGGAACAATGCCATAATTGCAGTTGGTAGCTTGAACGGAGTTAGAAACAACAACAAGGGAAGGAAGGTGAACAGGAAGGTTAGCACAATGCCATTCTACCGCTTGAAGGAATACGTCAAGTACAAAGCCCTTGAGAGAGGGATTGCAGTGATAGAAGTTCCAGAGTTCAACACGTCGAAACAATGTTCAAGGTGTGGTTCAATGAATACAAAAAGACGGGGTGTTTTCATCTGCAAGGACTGCGGCTACCAGATTAATGCCGATGTAAATGGAGCTAAAAATATAATGAAACGAGCCATGGGCTACATGCTCACGGTAGGGGCTGCGGTGACCCAGCCCGACGGGGAGCGCAGGTTCGTCCTGCACACTCCCCAACCTCTTAAGCTTCACGGTGGAAGCCCCGACTCGGGGAGGAGGTCACTCGACGAAGAAGCTGCTTGAGGGGCTGAACATGCTGAAGGCAAA